>NZ_CP031946.1:3555000-3662296 GCF_003443535.1 Ruegeria sp. AD91A
AAGCAGCCATCCTTTAAAGATAGCGTAACAGCTCACTGGTCTAAATAAGTTGTCCTGCGGCGAAGATGTAACGGGGCTCAAGCCATGAGCCGAAGCTTAGGATGCCGTAAGGCATGGTAGCAGAGCGTAGTGTGACATAAGACTTATCCTCTTTAGTGTCTTTCGGGGCACCTTGGAGGATCGAGTCTTTTCGATGAAGCCGGCGCGTGAGCGATCCGGTGGAGAGATCACTAGTGAGAATGATGACATGAGTAGCGACAAAGAGTGTGAGAGACACTCTCGCCGAAAGTCCAAGGGTTCCTGCTTAAAGCTAATCTGAGCAGGGTAAGCCGGCCCCTAAGCCGAGGCCGAAAGGCGTAGGCGATGGGAACTAGGTTAATATTCCTAGGCCAGGAGGATGTGACGGATCACAGGTGTAGTTCAATCTTATCGGATTGATTGGGCTGCTGAGTGGTTCCTGGAAATAGCCCTCCATCAGACCGTACCCTAAACCGACACAGGTGGACTGGTAGAGCATACCAAGGCGCTTGAGAGAACGATGTTGAAGGAACTCGGCAAAATACCTCCGTAAGTTCGCGAGAAGGAGGCCCGGTTCCTAGGCAACTAGGGGCTGGGGGCACAAACCAGGGGGTGGCGACTGTTTATTAAAAACACAGGGCTCTGCGAAGTCGCAAGACGACGTATAGGGTCTGACGCCTGCCCGGTGCCTGAAGGTTAAAAGGAGAGGTGAGAGCCTTGAATTGAAGCCCAGGTAAACGGCGGCCGTAACTATAACGGTCCTAAGGTAGCGAAATTCCTTGTCGGGTAAGTTCCGACCTGCACGAATGGCGTAACGACTTCCCCGCTGTCTCCAACATCGACTCAGCGAAATTGAATTGCCTGTCAAGATGCAGGCTTCCCGCGGTTAGACGGAAAGACCCCGTGCACCTTTACTACAGCTTCGCACTGGCATCAGGATTGTGATGTGCAGGATAGGTGGTAGGCTTTGAAGCAGGAACGCCAGTTCTTGTGGAGCCTCCCTTGAGATACCACCCTTCGCACTCTTGATGTCTAACCGCGGTCCGTTATCCGGATCCGGGACCCTGCGTGGCGGGTAGTTTGACTGGGGCGGTCGCCTCCTAAAGCGTAACGGAGGCGCGCGAAGGTTGGCTCAGAGCGGTCGGAAATCGCTCGTTGAGTGCAATGGCAGAAGCCAGCCTGACTGCGAGACTGACAAGTCGAGCAGAGTCGAAAGACGGCCATAGTGATCCGGTGGTCCCGAGTGGAAGGGCCATCGCTCAACGGATAAAAGGTACGCCGGGGATAACAGGCTGATACTGCCCAAGAGTCCATATCGACGGCAGTGTTTGGCACCTCGATGTCGGCTCATCTCATCCTGGGGCTGGAGCAGGTCCCAAGGGTACGGCTGTTCGCCGTTTAAAGAGGTACGTGAGCTGGGTTTAGAACGTCGTGAGACAGTTCGGTCCCTATCTGCCGTGGGTGTAGGAGACTTGAGAGGAGTTGCCCCTAGTACGAGAGGACCGGGGTGAACGATCCACTGGTGGACCAGTTGTCGTGCCAACGGCAGTGCTGGGTAGCTATGATCGGACAGGATAACCGCTGAAGGCATCTAAGCGGGAAGCCCCCCTCAAAACAAGGTCTCCCTGAGGGCCGTGGAAGACCACCACGTCAATAGGCCGGAGATGTAAGCGCAGTAATGCGTTCAGTTGACCGGTACTAATCGCCCGATAGGCTTGATTTGATCCAGTAATGGAAAGACAAATCAAAAACATACACCTCATTAAACATGGATAACTTCGCAGCAACACGCTGCGGTGTTGATTGAAACAACAACCGTGCGGCAACGCGCGTCGCCTCTTTGCAAAGCAAAAAGAGCGACGGGGATTTTCCTCGGTTTGGTGGTCATAGCGCAAGTGAAACACCCGGTCCCATCCCGAACCCGGAAGTTAAGCACTGCCGCGCCAATGGTACTTGGGCTTAAGCCCCGGGAGAGTAGGTCACCGCCAAACCTAGAAAAATCCCCCTTCTCTCTAAACGATGATAAAAACACTACCAGGTCTCAAATAGCCGAATAGGCAATAGACCACCAAAGTGTCGCGGGATGGAGCAGCCCGGTAGCTCGTCAGGCTCATAACCTGAAGGTCGTAGGTTCAAATCCTACTCCCGCAACCAAAATTACCAGTAAAATATCAAGCACTTAGCGCTCCAAGGGGCGCTCCTTGCGCTTGGAGCCTCCTCATGCGGCGCTGCAACGCTTACTCCAAAACGGCTTCACCGTCAGTGCTGTCAGCACCGTCAGCCAAAAAGACATTAAGACAATAATCGATCTCCCGGATGAATTGCTTAACGTCTTCACATCGTCTGGCTCATGACCTGAAGGTCAGAGGGTCAAATCTTACTCCCGAAACAGGTCGAATAATCTCAACACAGCCCGATTTAGAGTAGACATCATACACGTTACCGGAGCGAATTGCGCTCTCGCCCGCGTGGACCTGAAACTATCATCCTGATGGATCACAGGCCAATCATGCACTAACAATCTACTTGGACCTGTCTGATGAGGTTGCGCGGGAAGAATTGGAACCTTGGGAGAGAAGTGTGGGATACATTGTCAAAGGTGTTTTAATTTGTTGCGCTGTCGCGCTTGTTTCTGTTTTTGCGGCCTGGCTTCTCCTGTCTTCCGCGTTGTTTTCTTCTGTCAGAACAGCTTTCGTTGAAAATCTGGTCAGCAAGAAACTTGGTCAGGACGTTAGAATAGAAGATGAAGTACGTCTCGGCCTTGGTCGGCAGTTGCAGATATCAGCGGCAGGGCTGGTACTACCCGGTTCGCCGAAAACAGGTGCGAAGCTGGCGGCAATCGACAAACTTGAATTTGACATTTCCGCGCGTGACCTTTGGAACAATAAGCTTTCGCTAAGTGGCCTTTCCGTCTCGGGTCTTCACCTGAACCTGATCACAGACAAAGATGGCGTTGGAAACTGGCGGTCCATTTCTCAAGCGGATGCTGCAGCCGGGAAAACCGCAAAGTCTCGGCCTCTACCTGTTGTCGGAATGCTGACGGACCGCAAAGTTGACCTGACGGATATCAGAATTTTTTATCAGAACGAATTGAACGGGCTTGAACTGGACCTGCAGCTTCCTGAACTGCTTTTGAAACGCAACGATCAAACCAACACTGCTACTGCGGTAGGAACCGGTTCGTTAAATGGAGAGGGGTTTGATCTGAGTGGGACGTTCCCAGCGGCAGATCCGTTTCAGGTATCGGTGGACTTTGAACAAGCCTCGATTGTTGCCGAAGAGGTCCCTCAGGAAAACGGGCTACAGGTGAGGACGACCATGGAGATTGCGGAACTTGGCCAGCTCCTCGACATCCTGAAGCTCAATCGTGTTTTGGAAGGTACAGGGAATATTGCTGCAACAGTCCAAACGGCTGACGGCATAGCCCGGATCGATGATCTGACCGTGCTGGCGGAGTTGGATGGAGGTCAAAGCGTCTCGCTGACGGGGAAAATCGGAGAGTTGGGGAACCCGGGAGATGTATCGCTGACGACCCGTATTCGGTTGTTCCCGGAAAACTCTGAGCCAGCCCCCGCCGTATCACGATATGATCTCAAACTTGTCGCGGTTGATATGGTTATGGACAGTGTTCCTGGGCAGGTTCCTCAGCGACAAATGGTAATTCAGACCAACGGGTTCACATTGGATACCTCAGGCGAAGGCCCGCCCCCAATCAAGTTTTCCGAGCTTTCCCGAACACCCGAAGGCGCCTTGCGTGTCGGGAGCATCAACTTGAGAATTGGGAACCCAGCTGATCCGTTTATCATTTTGAACGGGTCGGTCGATGACGCGCTGAAGCTGCAAGGCATATCATCTGAAGGTCTGATGGATATTCCGGCAAGCAGCCTGATCTCACCAGAGCTGTTAGGGCCGGACGACCGGCTTGGCAGGTTTTCCGGCGACTTTCATTTGAGCGGCGGTATCAATCAGCTTTCGCTGACGAATTTGGATGGTCAGACGAGTGAAACTGATGTCTGGGCCCTTGGGGTACATGGTTCTGTCAAGAATGTGCTCAAATTCGAGGACCTGGATCTGGCAATTGATGTCGAAGTCCCATCCGGAGCGGATCTGTTGGAGGCACTGTCACTTGAACGCGTGGAAACCGGGCAAGCTCGCTTTGAAATAGGGTTGGTTAGCCAAGGCACCGATTGGAACGCAAATGCCAAAGTCGAGGTTGCCGACTCTGTCCTGCAAATTGCAGCCGATCTTGATGATGCAACAAGCGACCCTGTATTGCGGGGTGCCATTGAAAGTGACCTGATAAAGATAGATCAGATCCGAACCATCGTTCAGGCGGTCGCACAGTTGAGGAAGTTAGGCGGTTCAGAGCCGAGCGAAGAAGACGCCAATAAAGAAGCCAGTGACACTGGCCCGCTAAGAGATGTGACGCTTAAACCTATCGGCCGTTCGATTCTGTTGTCCGGTATGGATATGGATGTTGATATTGATCTTCGGCACATAGAAGGGGCCAAAGGCATCAGCAGTTTGCAAAGCGAACTGACGCTCAACGAAAATGAGTTCAAGGCCGGGCCTTTGAAGTTTGAATACGGAGGCGCTCATTTCGATGTCAGCGGGCAAATGGATCTGTCGGACGAAGCGCATCTGCTTACGTTGACCGGCAAGGCAGGCGGTTGGCAACTGGATGATATTCTTCACAGTCTGAACTTCAAAAAGGGCGCCAGCGGTACGATCTACGCAGATTTTTCGGTGACCGGAGAAACCGATTCACCCAAACACTTTGCCAACACCATGAGCGGCAGCGCCACAGTTTCAATGCGCGATGGCTCGATCGAAACCCAGCTTCTTGATCTGGCAGGGCTAGGGGTCTTGCCTTGGGTGTTTACCAAGGAAAAACAAAAGGTTGCTCCAATCGTATGCTTGCGCGCACCGATCAGTATTTCCAATGGGAATATTTCGACGAAACAAACCACTATGGAAACAGATCATGTTCAGGTTGTTGTCTTCGGCGATGTTAATGTGGCTGGTAAAGCCCTGGACTTGAATCTGCAGCCCCGAAAGATCGGCGAACCTCTTTCGAAGAGCCCCTGGCCAGTGACTTTAAGGGGGCCTCTATCCGAGCCGAAAATCAAGGTCAAAGATGGGCCGAAACGGCTGAAACGATCTGACGGTGCGGACAAAATGCCTGCAAAAAGGAAACTCTGTGTTCCGGATATCTTGCAATTGCAATAGCGGCGGAGGTGGTTGGTTCCTAAACAAATCCGGAACTCGGGAAGGATGACAATGTGTCCGAAAGAAGTTTTCTGCTTCGGGCACGGAGAGTGGACTTCAGGGCAAACTCTGCAAGAAGTCCGACATCCCTTGGGTCAGGATGCATTGCTTCAAAAAAAGACCGGGAACTGTTGATCGCTTCCAACAAGTGCGCCGCTCGCCAGTAGTCGGCAACAGGTCCTCAGAATCTCAACGAAAGACAGGACATACCACCATCCAGCTTTGCACAATCGGTGTTGTCAATTTCAACGACCTCAAAGCCTTCACGGTCCAGCATCTCTGCGGTGCGAGGGAATCCAGCTGCCATCAGTACCAGATTGTTGAACCGGATCGCGTTGGCAGCTGCCTCTTCACCGTCTGCAACATGCAGCACCCGGTAACCTTCAAAGCAGCCCGAAGCGTCCAATCGCCGGGTCGCAAGGATTGTCTCAGCATCCATAAGCGAGCAATCCGTTTTAAAGTGTAAAACCCCCTCGGGCGTGAACACTTCCCGCAGTTTGCACCCCCATTCAGAGGTGATTTTCGCCAGTTCCTCGACACCTTCTGCGTCAGTGCGATCCGACCGGCCCACCAGAATTTCACGCCCGGTTACCAGGATGTCTCCACCTTCGATATGGCCGGGACCTTTGATTTCCATGATCGTTTCGTAGCAGGCACGCAGTGTCGGGGCCATTTCGGCCACTTCCCCCATCCGCGAAGGTGCGCCAGGCCGCATCAGCACAGCACCCTGCGGCAGGCAAAGGGCCGTGTCTTCAACAAACTGCGCGTCAGGAAACACATCCAGGGGTTCAAGCTCGATCACCTGCGCCCCGGTGCTTTTCAGTGCTGCCACATATGCCTTATGCGCGGCTATCATCCCGCCGAAATCCGGGTTTCCGATATCTTCTGCTCGCAATCCGTCAGCTATGGTCGGAGCCGGGCGTCGGGTGATGGCGCGGGAAAACTCAAAACTTGGGTCTGGCATTTTTCAATCTTTCTGAGGTTCGAATTTCGGAGCGGTGATTTCGATCATCGCCGGTCCGCCCAGGGCGGCAGATTCGCGCAACGCTTGCGCGACGGCCTGCGGTTCTGCGGGAGCCGTGGTGAATGAAAGGCCAAATGACTTGGCCGTTGCTGCAAAATCGGGGGGCGAGGGGTTACATCCTATGACCGTCACACCCGCATCCTGCATCGATGTGGCAATTTCACGGTATCCGTGATTGTTCCAGATCACGAAAGTGACCGACAGGTTTTCGTCTGCCGCGGCCATTGCTTCAGGCAGTGAAAACTGCGCACCTCCATCGCCGACGATACATATTACCCGCACCGTCGGATCGGCGATCGACGCGCCGATGGCTGCGGGTATGCCATAGCCGAGCGCACCATATCCCGTTGCCGCATTGAACCAGCCACCTGCCCGGTCGTGGTCGTAGTAAAGATTGCCCGCATAAATGGGCTGGGTGGAATCCCCGACCATCAGAGCATTCGGAGACGCGGAGCGCATTGCATTCAGTATTTCTACCTGATGGCGATAATTCGGGCCGATCTCCTGCCAGGCCGCGTCGCGCGTTTTTCTGGCACGTTCCGCTCCGTCGCTTTGTTTTGCCTCTTGCGGCAAAGCCTCGACCAGAGCGGGCAAAACCAGGTCGACGTCACCTTGAATGGCAACCGCTGCCTCATGCCGTGACAGTTGATCGCTGCACCGATCAACCCATATCAGGCCTGACATTTCCGCAAATTGACCGGTGGCATACATGTCATAGTCGGTTGGCCCAAGCTCGGATCCCAAGGCCAGAACGCAATCGGCGCTTTCTATCAACGCGCGCACCGCCTTCAAGCTGGGGCTGGCCGGAACGGTCAGAATATGCCCGTGCATCAGGCCGCGTGCATTGACGGTTTGCACAACGGGGGCATCCAGGGCTTCGGCCAGTGCTTGCAACCCGGCCTCAGCACGTTTCGCCCCGCCGCCTGCCAGAATGACGACTTTCTTTGCTTCAGCCAGTTGTTTGGCGGCATGTGTGATCAATACCGGGTTGACCGGAGACTCTGGATCGATCGATTCAACTGGTGTTTCCTGATATTCCAACGCTGCGATATCCAGCGGAACCTCTATATGCACCGGACCGGGGCGACCGTTGGTGAGGTTGTGAAAAACACGCGCCAAGACCGGGTCCAGAGCGTTTCTGTCGGAGACTTGTTCGGACGCCAGTGCAACCGTTTTGGCCAGCCCAAGTTGATCAGGCAACTCATGCAGGTGCCCTAAGCTTTTACCAAGAGACGCAGTTTTGTTGACACCGGATACCACCAGCATCGGTATTGAATCGCCTCGCGCCTGCGCCATCGGCGTCAGCGTATTGGTCAATCCGGGGCCAGTGATCACAAAGGCTACTCCCGGCTTGCCCGACGCACGTGCATAGCCATCAGCCATGAAACCTGCGCCCTGTTCGTGTCTGGGTGTAATGTGCCGGATGCCCGAGGCAGCAAGACCTCGGTACAGCTCAACCGTGTGAACGCCCGGTATTCCAAAGACGCAGGTCACATCCCTTTGGCGAAGCTTGGCAACCAGAGCCTCGCCAATTGTCATTCCGCTCATGCGACCTCACGTGATTTGCTGTTGGCGTGATCGATGATACGAGAGACGGCAGTGCCAAAGTCGGTGTCACTGATCGTCAGGGCGACCCGCACCCAGTCCTTCAGGCTGTCCCCAAAGGCGGATCCCGGCATGACGGCCACCCCGGCCTGTAGCAGATCCCAGGCATACGCTTCGCCATCCAGCCCAGTGGCGGAAACGTTGATGAGTGCGAACATTCCCGCTTCGGGCCGGTGGACAGTCAGATCTGTTTCCGCTTCAAGGCGATCGGCCAGCAGGGTGGCGCGGCCAGAAAAGCGGGCGGCCATGCCGGGGGCAACCTCGGACCCGTCGCGGATCGCTTTTTCGGTCATGTCCGCGATGAAAGGCTGGTTGCCAAAAAGCATGGTCTCGGAATAGGGCAATAGCGCTTCGCAGAACGCGGCGGGCCCTACACACCAGCCACTGCGGAACCCAGGAGCGGCATGAGATTTCGAGATGGATGATACGCCAATGACACGATCCGCCAGTTCCGGATCCGCCAATGGCGAAACAAATCGGGCACCGTCAAAGATCAATTCTTCATAGACCTCGTCCGAGATGATCCACAAGTCATGCGCAATAGCGAGCTGCCCGATCTTGGCAACATCTGCGGCGGTCAGGATCGCGCCCGTCGGGTTATGTGGCGTAGTCAGGAGAATGGCGCGGCTGCGCGGAGTGATGCGGGCCGCGATATCTTCGGCCTGCATACGAAACCCGTGCTCTGGCCGCAGCGGTGCGGGTACCATCTCGGCCCCGGATGCGCGAACGACACCTTCATAGGTCGCGTACATCGGATCGCCGACCAGAACTTCGTCACCGGCCTCTGCGACCCCGGCCATGGCTGCAAACAGGGCGGTCTGCGTTCCAGGAAAGCACAGAAAGTTCTCAGGCTCGAATGCCCGCCCGCGAGAGGCGGAATAGCGTGCAGCCAGCGCGTCAAGCAGTCCGGCTTCTCCGCGCCCATTGGAATACCCTGTCCGCTGCGCCCGCAATGAGGTAACGGTGGTTTCGACCAATGCGTCCGACACGGGCACGTCCGGTTCTCCAATCGTCATTTCGACGATATCCGCTCCGGCTTTGATAAGGTCGCGCGCTTTCAGGTGCACGCCCCACTTTGCGCCACCCAAGCCCGCCAACCGTTCTGTCACCGATGTGATCTTCATGACTGCTCCGCCTCTTTGGTCAATGAAATCCCGACGATGGCGCTGACAGAATCCAAACCGATCTGCGCCAGTTGGCCTTCGGAAAAAGCATCCGGAAGCGCACCCCCTTCAAGCCACAGGCCGTCGATCACCGCGTTGCAGGCAATGGCCAGTTGCATTGCTTCTGACGCTGCGACCGAGCGCCCTGTTTCCTGCAATGCGGCGACGATCAGCTTCTCGAGGTGATCCCGGAAATAGTTGTAGGTTTGCTGGTGAATGCGCTGCATTTTCGGGTCGTGCTGCACCTTGTTCAGGAAGCCTGCCCACAAGGCCACAGCGCTTGGATCGACGATTGGTGGTCGCAGTGACGCGTCGACGAAGTTGGTCAGCCGAGACACCGCGCTTCCCTTTCCTGACGAAGCAGCTGTCTGGTCTGTCAGCGTATTCATGTGGTGCTCATACGCCGCCTGAACCAGATCTTCCTTGGATGAGAAATAGTGCCGGATCAGCCCTTGGGTCACGTTCGCGCGGGCTGCGATCTCACGCACTGTGGCGCCCCGAACGCCCATCTCGGCGATCAGGTCCAAAGTCGCCAGAATCAGCGCCTCGCGGCGAAACTTGGCAGACTCACGTTTAAATTTGCGGCTGTCGTCCTGCACGTCAGTGTCATCCATGGCATGGAGTTATTATACACTTGCATAATTGCGAGATTCGGGGCTTACTGCAAGCTGAAATCAGAAGATTCTTGGATATGGACACAGCCAAAGCAGTTTCACCCGCACCCGAAGCAATCACGCCCGACGAGGCGATAAAGGTTGAGGACTTGCATAAATCCTTCGGTACGCTGGAGGTTCTGAAGGGCGTCTCTCTGACTGCAAACAAGGGGGATGTTGTTGCCATTATCGGGGGATCGGGCTCTGGAAAATCCACCATGCTGCGCTGCATCAACTTTTTGGAAACACCGAGTTCAGGAAAGATCAACATTGGCGGCGAACTGGTTGAAATGCACGCGGATGGCAGCCCCTCCAACCGCCGTCAGATCGAACGCATCCGCACGCGGCTGGCCATGGTCTTCCAGCAGTTCAATCTGTGGACACACCGTACGCTTTTGGAAAACGTGATCGAAGTGCCCGTGCATGTCCTCAAGGTGCCGAAGGCAGAGGCTATCGCGCGGGCGCATGAACTGCTGAAGAGGGTGGGCCTCGGCGACAAGGCCGACACCTATCCGGCCTATCTTTCGGGTGGTCAGCAACAGCGCGCCGCCATCGCCCGGGCGCTTGCCGTCGATCCTTCGGTGATGCTTTTCGATGAACCCACGTCAGCGCTTGATCCCGAGCTTGTAGGCGAAGTTCTGACCGTGATCCGCGATCTTGCCGGCGAAGGGCGCACAATGCTGCTTGTTACCCATGAAATGAAATTCGCACGCGAAGTCGCAGACCACGTTGTCTATCTCTTCGAGGGCCGCATCGAAGAGCAGGGCCCACCTGCCGAGGTCTTCGGAAACCCGAAATCAGAGCGCCTGAAGCAGTTCCTCAGCTCGGTCGCCTGATCCGGAAAAACAACACATAATGAACCAAAAGGGAGTACCAAAATGAACGTCAAGAAACTGCTCGTGTCCGGCCTTGCCGCCGCTGTCCTTTCGGCTGGTGTCGCCAGCGCCGAAGAGGTCAAGATCGGCATCGCGGCCGAACCTTATCCGCCCTTCGCGTCGCTGGACAGTTCAGGCAACTGGGTCGGTTGGGAGATCGATGTCATCAATGCGGTCTGTGCCGCTGCGGAACTTGACTGTGTCATCACGCCGGTCGCCTGGGACGGTATCATCCCGTCGCTGACCGGACAGCAGATCGACGCCATCATGGCGTCGATGTCGATCACCGAGGAGCGGCTGAAAACCATTGATTTCAGTGATCCTTACTACAACACACCTGCCGTAATCGTCGCGGACAAATCGATGGATATCGAAGCGACCCCAGAGTCGCTGGCCGGTAAGGTTGTCGGCGTTCAGGCGTCGACCATCCATCAGGCATATGCACAGGAATATTTCAAGGATTCCGAACTGCGGGTTTATCAGACTCAGGATGAGGCCAACCAGGATCTTTTCGCAGGTCGTATTGACGCCACTCAGGCCGACAGTATCGCCATGGCGGACTTCGTGAACTCGGATGCCGGGGCATGCTGTGAAATCAAAGGCGCCGTCGCAGATGATCCGGCTATCTTGGGACGAGGCGTTGGCGCCGGTGTTCGCAAGGGGGATGATGAGCTGCTTGCGGCGCTGAACAAGGGCATCGCGGCAATTCTTGCCGATGGAACGCACGAGAAGATTACCTCGAACTATTTCTCGGCCAGCATCTACTAAGCGGCTGCTGTGACCGGACTGTTGGAATCACTTGGATTGGCGCAGAGCGCAGAGCTACTGTCGCTGTCGCCACCGGGTTGGGGGGGCAATCTGCTGCGCGGATTGTCCCACTCATTGCAGATCGCTTTTGGTGCATATGCGCTCGGCCTCGTGATCGGATTGTTCGGAGCCTATGGCAAACTATACGGCGGGAAGGTCACGCGCGATCTTCTTGCCATTTACACGACCGTGATCCGGGCCGTGCCGGAACTGGTCCTGATCCTGATCCTGTATTACGTGGGATCTGACATCATCAACAAAATCTCCGCTGCAATGGGTGGAGGACGGGTCGAGGTCAATGGCGTCGCCGCGGGCATTTGGGTTCTCGGCGTTGTTCAGGGCGCATATGCAACCGAGATTCTGCGCGGAGCCATTCAGGCGGTTCCACCCGGACAGATCGAGGCGGCCAAATCCTACGGGATGCCCGCCTTCATGACCATGCGGCGTGTCACAATCCCCGCCATGATGGGCTTTGCAGTACCCGGTCTGGCCAACTTGTGGCTGATCGCCACCAAGGACACTGCACTGCTCGCGGTCGTCGGGTTCAACGAACTGACACTGGAAACCCGGCAGGCCGCCAGCAGCACCCGGGCCTATTTTACCTTCTTTCTGGCAGCGGGTTTTCTCTACCTCATGGTCACCCTCTTTTCTGGTGGTATCTTCGCGCGGATCGAGAAATGGGCGCGTCGCGGTCAACCTTCTCTGAAAGGTGGTGGCAGATGATCGATCTCAGATCTTTGATGCAACCCCATCGTATCGTGATGATGTTGGTCTTTGCCGGGATCGTGATTTGGTGTGCGATGGCGTTGCGGTGGGACTGGTTGCCGAAATACGCTCCGCTTGCATTGCAGGGAATCTGGACCACACTCTGGCTGCTTGTTGTCACCGTCGTTCTCGGATTTCTGCTGGCTGTACCACTCGGGTTGGCCCAGGCCGTTGGGCCCTGGTACCTTGCGGCACCTGCCAAGGCGTTCTGCACCATCATTCGGGGCACACCTCTGCTTTTGCAGCTTTGGTTGCTGTATTATGGCCTCGGCTCACTGTTTCCTCAATTCCCATGGATACGATCGTCCGAACTTTGGCCGTATCTACGTCAGGCCTGGCCTTATGCGGTGCTGGCCTTAACGCTTTCTTATGCGGGCTACGAAGGTGAGGTAATGCGCGGAGCCTTCAAAGGTGTCGCCAAAGGTCAGCTGGAGGCGGCCAAGTCGTTTGGAATGCCAAGGCTGACGATGTTCCGCCGCATCTGGTTGCCGCAGGCAATCCGCAACGTTCTGCCGACCCTGGGTGGTGAAACCATCCTCCAGTTAAAGGCTACGCCCTTGGTTGCCACGATTACGGTGGTTGATATCTACGCCGTGTCATCCCGGGTGCGGTCCGATACGTTTATCGTTTATGAGCCGCTCATCCTGCTAGCCGTATTCTACATTCTCGTTGCAGGTTTTATTGCTTTGGGGTTCCATTGGCTGGAAGTGAAGGTGCTGGGAACAGGAAACCGCAATCGGTCTGCCGGATAGTACAAGCCAGAAGTGAAGCGAAACCCGCTGCCGTATTCCTGATGCAGCCCTTGCGTGGAGTTTACTGGCAACTCTGGGCTGGTGCCTGACGTTCTCGTCTATTGTACAAAGAGGTACAACACCAAGCCGCAATCGATTGGTCGGCGCAGTGGCGGATGCCACGAACTATCGCGATCCTTGCAAGCTTTCCAGCCCTCATCGCGTGCCACTCGCCTGGAAACAAAGGCCGGGCGATTTCACGAGCGGCTGCACATTTTCCTGAAACCGTGCAACCGGCGGGTTCGGCAACAGGTCAAGTTCATCGATCCCGGCTCCAAGTCTATTGGGGCGCGAAATTTGAGGCGCGTATTCAGCGCAGGCCAGACTGAACTTATTGCGGCAAGACCGTATTCAGATTTGAACTGACGACCGACATTTTGGTGGTGAAACGCCTTTGGTCGCGCGAATGGGCAGGACCTGCACTGAACGCGGGTCTTCCCAAGCCACGAATTGGTCATGCCCCTTGGGTCTGTTTGCAATTCAGCATGACGCTTAGATCGCCAGGTACTCCTCACGAAGACTGGTGTCTTCAAGCACTTCTTGCGCCGTTCCGTCAAATACGATGGTCCCGGTGTCAAGGATGATCGCGCGGTCCGCCAACTCCAGAGCGCGAACTGCGTTCTGTTCAACGATGATCGTGGTCATACCCTGTTGCTTGACGTGTATGAGGGTTTTTTCGATTTCGTCGACGATGACAGGCGCCAAACCTTCATACGGTTCATCCAAAAGCAGCACTTTGATGTCCCTGGCAAGAGCTCTGGCGATCGACAGCATCTGTTGTTCGCCACCTGACAGTGTAATCCCTTCCTGCTTCCTGCGTTCTCCGAGACGCGGGAACAACTCGTACAGCCGTTCGAGGGACCATCCGATCGGAGGCGCAATCTGTGCAAGCTGCAGGTTTTCTTCAACTGTCAGGCCGGGAATGATGCGCCTGTCTTCTGGTACAAGACCAAGGCCCACTGCCGCCGCTTCATAGCTTGTCATGTTGTGCAGCGGCTTGTGGTCCAACCAGATTTCGCCATGTCTAACCTCTGGATCTCCAACTCTCGCAATCGAACGCAGCGTCGAGGTTTTGCCCGCGCCGTTGCGTCCAAGAAGAGCAAGAATCTCGCCTTCATGTACGTTGAAGCTGACGCCCTGCACGATGTAGCTTTCTCCGTAATAGGAGTGCATATCCCAAACGGAAAGAAACGCAGGGGCGGTGCTGGCCAGATTGGCGTTTTTCGAAAAGTCAGGTTTCTCGTTCATAGCTTTTCCTTACGCCGCCTCGCCCAGATAGGCTTCACGAACCTTGGGATGTCCACGGATTTTTTCTGGAGTATCTTCGACCAGCGGCGTCCCTTGCGCCAGAACTGTGATGCGTTCCGCAAGGCTGAAGACAACATGCATGTCATGCTCGATGATCGCGATGGTGATGTCGCGTTCATCCTTGATCTGCTTCAGCAGGTCGATCGTGTTGTTGGTATCCGCCCTCGCCATCCCCGCCGTCGGTTCGTCCAGCAGCAACAACCGCGGGTTCTGACTGAGGCACATGCCAATCTCAAGCCGCCGCTTGTCGCCGCGCGACAGCGAGGCCGCGTGCATCTCACGCTTGTCGGCCATGTTCATCTCTTCCAGCATCGCTTCGGCCTGTTCGACAACAGCCTTTTCGTTGGCGATGGTCTCATAAGCATGCATCCGGAACGCCCCATCCCGCATGGCGAAAATCGGAATCAACATGTTCTCCATCACCGTCAGTTCACCAAAAATCTCTGGTGTTTGAAACACGCGGCTTATGCCCATCTGGTTGATCTGGAAGGGTTCAAGCCCCAAGACCGAGGCGTTGTCGAACAACACGGACCCGGTGTCCGGCATGAGCTTGCCGACCAGACAATTCAGCAAGGTCGACTTGCCCGCCCCATTGGGCCCGATAATCGCGTGAACCGAATTCTCCTCGACGCTGAGATTCACATCCGTGAGTGCCTTGAGACCGCCGAAGCGCTTGCTGACGTCTTTGACTCTTAGAATTGCCATGGCTCGCCCCTTATTCCGCCGGTTCCGTTTTGCCCGACGTCGCGTCGTCGGATTTCGATTTCTTGCGCTTGACCCGGTTGAGCAAACGTTGACCTCCTTCGACCAGACCACCCGGCAAGTAGATAACGACAAGCATGAAAAGAATGCCCAGCGTCAGATGCCAGCCTTTTCCGATGAACGGATGGATCACAAACACAATCGCGTCCTCCAACCCGTCAGGCAGGAAAGCAAACCAACTGTGCAATACGTTGTCGTTGATTTTCGAGAAGATGTTCTCGAAATATTTGATGAAGCCTGCACCCAGCACCGGACCTATCAAGGTTCCTGTGCCGCCCAGGATCGTCATCAAAACGACCTCGCCCGATGCGGTCCACTGCATACGTTCAGCGCCTGCCAGCGGGTCCATTGCGGCCATCAGACCACCAGCCAAGCCAGCATACATGCCAGAGATGACAAATGCTGCCAGCGTATACGGCTTTGAGTTCAGGCCGGTATAGTTCATCCGCTGCTGGTTCGATTTGACCGCCCGCAGCATCATCCCGAAAGGTGAACGAAAAATTCGGATGGACAGATAGAAGACCACCATCATAATCACCGCACACAGATAGTATCCAGCGTTGAAATCAAAGCTCCACGCACCCACGTCCAATGTGTAGGTTGCGCGCATCGGCAACCCGAACAGATGCGGCAGGTCCGGCGAGTTCGCGCCCTGCAGAATCTGCGGATCGTCCGCGTAAACCTGCAATCCGGTTTCCCCATTTGTCAGGTTGAACTTGGGGTTCGACAAAACCGAGTAAGCCAACGCAAAGCTCATCTGAGCGAAGGCCAGCGTGAGGATCGAAAAATAGATACCCGACCGGCGCAGGCTGACAAACCCGATCAGCAATGAGAACACTCCGGCAACCACAACGCTGAGTGCGATGGCCGGGATGATATTGTAGCTCAGCAGCTTGAACATCCACACGGCTGAATAGGATCCAACGCCCAGAAAGGCCGCGTGACCGAATGACAAATATCCGGTAAGGCCAAACAGGATGTTGAAGCCTATGGCAAAGATGCCAAAGATGACAAAGCGCTGCATCAAATCCGGATAGCCCGCGTTGAATTGCGCCATGGCGCTGCCTTCCGGGAACGGGTTCAGGATGAAGGGCGCCAGCATCGTAAGGAAGCCGACGATGATCAGCAGGCTGGTGTCTTTCTTATTCAGTCCCAACATCGATTATTCCTCCATCACGCCTTTGCGTCCCATCAACCCGCGCGGGCGTGTGAGCAGCACAATAATGGCAACAAGGTAGATGATGATTTGGTTGATGCCCGGGATCGTCGTTGTGGCCCAGGTCGTTGAGGCAAAGCTTTCCAGAATGCCCAGCAAAAAGCCGGCAAGCACGGCTCCGGGGAGTGAACCCATGCCGCCGACAACAACCACAACGAAACTGAGGACCAGAAAATCCATCCCCATGTGATAGTTTGGTGGGTTGAGCGGCCCGTACATTACGCCGGCCAAACCAGCCACCGCAGCAGCGATACCGAACATGATCGTAAAGCGCCGGTCGATGTTGATTCCCAGCAAGCCAACAGTTTCGCGATCCGCCATGCCGGCCCGCACGACCATGCCAAACGTGGTGAATTGCAGGAATGAGAAGACGGCGCCGATAATGGCGACAGCAAAGCCAAAATAAACCAAACGCCAGATCGGGTAGATGATCGCGTTGGGATCAAACCCGATCATTGTGCCAAGGTCGATAGAGCCGCTCAGCCCGTCGGGCGGCGGAGTTTGGATTGGGTTGGCACCGAAGAAATACTTCACGATTTCTTGCAACACGATCGCCAGACCGAACGTGACAAGGATCTGGTCAGCGTGGGGGCGTTTGTAGAAATGCTTGATAAGCCCGCGTTCCATCACATAGCCAACCGTCAACATGATTGGGATCGCAAAAAGGATAGCCAGGGGGACAGTCCAGTCGATAATCGTCGCACCAACCTCTGGGCCAAACCACGCCTCAATATAGGGCGTTTCAACCTTCAGTGGGTTGCCCAGAAAGTCGGTTTGGCTCTCGTCGATGGTAACAAAGCTCAAGTTCATGAGTTTTTGCAAAGTGACAGCACAGAACGCACCGATCATGAACAGGGCCCCATGGGCAAAGTTCACAACGCCGAGCGTCCCAAAAATAAGCGTCAGCCCCAGCGCAATCAGCGCATAAGCCGACCCTTTGTCCAGACCGTTCAGAATTTGCAATAGGATGGCGTCCATTGGCCCACCTCAGGGTTGGTCAGTGTGAATTGAGTGGCACAACAGGATCAACCCTGCTGTAGATGTCTGGCCACCTTTTTGGCGGCCAGACTATGATACGAGGCCTTATGCGCCCGGGTTACACTTACCCAGTGCGCCACCTGCGAACATCGGATGCTCCGGATCGTATTCGACCTGCGCGCGTGGCGTGATCTCGACAATTTCCAAAGTGTCGTAGGCGTTGGTCGGGTTCTCGTTGCCCCGAACGACCAGCACGTCCTTGAAGCACTGGTGGTCGGCGCCGCGATACCAGGTCGGGCCGTTGCCCAGGCCGTCGAACTCGAAGTCTTCCAGCGCTTCCGCAACACCGCACGGATTGAAAGTGCCGGCACGCTCGCAAGCATCAGCATAAAGCAGAACCTGCGCATAGCAGGTCTGCGCCGAGTTGGACGGTGGTTTGCCGTACTTCTCACCGAAGGATTTCACGAAGGCTTTGGTGCCTTCATCCTGCAGCTGCCAGTTCCAGTTCATCGAACCCAGCACGCCCTTGATGTTCTCGCCCGCACCAGCAGCCATCAGTTCCGAATACAGCGGCACGACGATCTTGAAGTCCTTGCCATTGGCCACTTTGTCGAGCAGGCCGAACTGAATCGCGTTGGTCAGCGAGTTCACCATGTTGCCGCCATAGTGATTCAGAACCAGAACGTCCGCGCCGGAGTTCAGAACCGGAGTGATATAGGACGAGAAGTCTGTTGACGCGAGTGGCGTTTTGACAGTATTGACTGTTTCCCATCCCAGGGCTTCGGTCGAGGCGACGATCGACTCTTCCTGGGTCCAGCCCCAGTTGTAGTCAGCCGTCAGGTGATAGGCGCGGCGGTCGGTGCCCATTTCGGCAGCCAGCACCGGCGCAAGCGCAGCGCCCGACATGTAGGCGTTGAAGAAATGGCGGAAACCATTGGCCTTCTTGTCCTTGCCGGTCGTGTCGTTGGCGTGGGTCAGACCCGCCATAAAGATCACACCTGCTTCTTGACACAGGCCCTGAACCGCAACGGCCACGCCCGAGGACGACCCGCCGTTGATCATGATCGCGCCGTCTTTTTCGATCATCGACTTTGCGGATGCACGCGCGGCGTCCGACTTGGTCTGGGTGTCACCTGTGACGAACTCGACCTTTTTGCCGAGGATGCCATTGCCCTTCAGCGCCTTCGACGTGAAGGTGTTCAGGCAGCCGCCGTCACCCTCTCCGTTCAGGTGTTCCACTGCCAGCTGTTGCGCCAGCAGCTCGTCATTGCCCTCTTCGGCATATGGCCCGGTCTGGGGAACGTTGAAGCCCAGGGTTACGGACCCTCCGGTTGGTTCGTTTGTGTAAGCGGCAGCCGACGAAGCCGTGAAGATCGTAGGCAGGGCCAGACCGGTACCTGCAACGGCACCAGACTTCAACACGCCGCGGCGTGTGACAGATTTGTTGGTCATTAATTCCTCCCATTTCCCTTTCTCTCGTCGTCTGGCTCCTCTTCCAGCAGACGAAAGCGCACTTATGTGCACTTCAATAATGGAAAGGCGATGGAAAATTTCACAACAAATTACTGGATTTGAAACAAAATTTTGTAAACGTATTGACGAAATCTGAGGTTACTTGAAAAACTTTTAACCAATTTTTTTGGAAAAGGTTTATCTTTTAATTACTTAAGTGTAAAAACCAACAGCACAATCGTAGTACACGGCTCAAAAACTCGCCTGGTGCGGTACCAAAAGCCGATTTGGAATATCAAGCTGGCGTTTTCGCTACGCCAATTGGAGACAAGGTCCTCGGGCAACCCTGTTGGTCGGCGCCGTATCTTCGTTTACGCCAGTGGGCTGCACCACCTCTGTCAAATAACATTGCCTCTCCGCCTCCTGGGTTCGTGACCTGCTCCCCTTTAAGTCCGCGTCTATAAGTTAGCTCTGTTCAGGTTTCGGTGGAGCCTGGGGGAAACGCCGCTGAGCGTCTAATATACTGATAGAAAACACTATTGTGGTATGTTGATTTTGTAGTGTGTCACACCAGGAACTACACAACCAGCTGAGTTGAACTGTATATACCCAAACCTGCACCAGACCACTGTCTTCTACTGGTGCGGAAGGTTGCGGCTGGCTTGCATTTGCTGAACATCGTCGGGCCAAGTGGAGCCTATGTAGGCCAGCACGTCCCATATGTCTTCGTTGGTCAGAGTGCCCTCAAAGCCCGGCATGCCACTGTTGAAGTCTTCGATACCGCGTGCTGCCAATGCATCTGCCCCACCTAGTTTGGTATATTCGAACAGTAGCTGGTTATCATGGTGCCATGTGTGCCCTGTCACGTCATGTGGTGGCGCAGGCAACACTCCGTCATCATCAGGTGTCTGCCAGTTGGGTTCGCCTTCCAGATTAACTCCATGGCAAGAGGCACAGTGCACTACGTAGAGTTCCTGCCCATTCGCCAGATCTCTATCTAACAACTCATGATCTGCAGTGACGCTAGTCCCAATACTGCATATAGCGAGTACACACAGGTGTTTCTTCATCTCTATCTACCTTAACTCGGAAGCGTAAGTACGCTCGTGAGTGTTGCCGTTGTTGCCAGCACCGCTAATAAGACTATTGCCTCAACCTCGATGGATCGGGCTAGGCGTTGGGCTGCCTTTCCCTCTCCCTTTTGCATAGCCGGAACAAATCGGAGCTTGTTCGCAGCGGCGAGGATCATCAGCAGCGACACAAGAAGTACTTTGAACAACAGTGCTTGCCCGTAGCCAGTGAACACGAGCCCTTGGAGGTTGCCGACAAACAACCAGGCCATCCATAGGCCCGCACCGATTAAAGTCGGTACAATCAATGCAGCAGTTTGCCCAAACCTATACCCTAGTTCAGCGGCATCTGTCAGGTGTTCAGGCATGAGAGCCATACTCCGCAGCGGGCAAAAGATGCCTACCCAGAAGGCTACACATAGCAGGTGCAATAGGAGCAAGAGTTGGACACCAACACTCTCCAGTTCCGGCACGTGCCCTATCTGCGCAAAGGACCACAGAGCCAATGTACCTCCCACGAGTGCGATCCAGTGGCCAAATCGAGGAATAGACAATCCCACAAGAATCAATGCTGCGCCGACAAGCCGGTAAACTAGTACGTCGCCTACGGGGGTCTGCCAAAGTAAACCAAGCATCTCCGGGTCGACCATGCCGTCTAATCCGCTTGTTAAGGCGGCTCCACGTAGCATGAAGCCAACTACTGTTGCGGCGAGAGCAAGGCACGCTAAGGCCCTGGCTTGGCGCTTCATCACGCGGTGTATCGGTGCGACGTAGCCGCAATAAAGGCAGCTAACAATCATAAGCCCGGTGGACCCCGCAAAGCCGACGTAAAGCGCCAGCTTTGCGAGGATTGCGGCAATACCCCAAATGTCTGGCATGCTCATTCCACGGTGAAGGAAAACTCGCCTTGCATCGCATGGCCGTCTTCACCTAAACCACGCCATTCGATGACATAGGTGCCGGTTCCATTGCTCGGCAATGGGATCGTGAATTCTTGACCAAAACTTGTCTGGTCGCCCAAATCCAGGCTTACTGCCGAGTGTTCTTCATGGGCCATTTCTATCCGTGTCAGCCGAATGTCCTTGGAGAAGTTGATGCCAATTTCAGCGGGCACACCGATTATTGTGGCTCCGTCGGCAGGGGTTGTTTCTTCGACCTTGGAATGCGCCAGTACGCCGCTGGGAAGAGCAGCCATGAGTGCGAGCGTTATGATCTTTTTCATGGTGCTGTCCTTAATTTATCCCGTTGGCACGTTGAATTTCACGAATGTACGCGATCACCATGGAGACGTCACCACGCGTCAAACCTTCGACGGGTGGCATGTCACCAAACTGCCAATGATGACTTCTTACACCCTGTGAAACCGCCCTTTGAAAGGCTTCGTCAGCGTGGTGGCTGGGTTCGTATATTTTGTGGATCAGCGGCGGTCCTGAGCCTTCTGCTCCGACCGCATTGACGCCATGGCAGGAGGCGCAGGAAACATCAAAGATACGCTGGCCGATTGTCGCATTGCCCTCGATGGGCGGCATCTGAATTGCGACCATGGCTTCGCCCTCAAGTGTGCCTTGTGGCGCGGCTTCTTCGACTGGGCCAGAGCGAACAGCAATGAAAGCGGCGACGACGACAACGGCGCATACGCCGATTAGTAAGTGGCTTTTTTTCATGGATTGATCCTGACTTTGTGGAGGCTGGTAGTACTGCGACACATCGCGAACAGCAGCACGTGCTGATCACTTAGGTGCGCGAGGATTACGTTGCTTCAAACGTCAGGGGGTCTGTAGGGGCTATCTGGTTCAATCAGCTTGGCTAGAGCTCCAATCTGTAACTCTCGGTCAATCTCAGATTGGTTCCACCCAACTTCGCCGCTCAGGGAGAGCAATACAACTGCTTGGCAAAGAGAGGGGTTACACTCTCCGGTTCCGAAACTTTCAGGGTCATGGTGGCGGCTTGGGGCCGAGACATCATCGATGTGCTTTGCCACAGCAGAGTGTTCCGTTGATAGCACATGGTCCTTGCAGTGAAGGCCAACGCAGCCATTTGACAACGTATGAGCAACGCCGCCAAATCCAGTCAGGATGACCAGAATGCTGATCAGTAGCGAAAGTGAGTATCGTCGGATGACCATGGCAAAGGACGCTACTGTATGGGAACACGCATGACAACGTCAGCACCTCTGGTTTTTTCAGTCGCGACCAGCTTTAGCTTGGGCTTTCCACGGATGCTGGCCCTGTGACGTGGAGCACTTTTCACTGGATAGCGGCAGGTTCAGCTGTATCAACAATCAAGACAGGGCGCTGTCAAAACAAAGGTTAAGCCTCGGCTATCATGGTCCCCCAACTGGAAAGACCACCTTCCGTTTCACAGATGATTGTATCCATGCCAGTCGCGGCATCGGTTCCGAAATGGCAGTTCGCAAATGCCGGAACGCTTTAAAAGGTTAAGCTAGGGTCAGTATTCAAAACCAGCAAATGACGGTTGCCGCGAATGCGATTGCTGAGATGAAGACCTTGGGACAAAGGTCATGGCGTGTCGCCACGCGCCCCCGGTCCCTGAGCCTGCCAAACATAATCTCGATGCGATTTGTATATGCGCCTGTCGTACTTGACTGGCGTCTTGCGTTGTTTTCGACCGGGGATGACCATGGTTGGCCGGGCTTCAGCCGGGCACTCCGCGCAATACAAGCGAATTTATCAGCATCTGGCACTGACCCGCACCAAAATACCTTCAATCGATCCGGGCCTAATGGTGAAAGCTTGGCTATAGCCCGGTTAACGGAATTGGGTTTCTCGACACTTACGCACGAAGCAACCAAACTCCGGCGTCCCTGTCAAAACTCTAATAGATGAAAGCAGTTGCAGCAATTAAGCTGACCGGTTTCCGCGAAGTTTGCCCAAACCAAACAGCCCGCCCAAAGCCCCAAGCAGCAGCAGCCAACTGGCTGGTATCGGAACAGCCGCAAGGTTTGCCTGCGCCACGGTGCCTTCCGTCACGCCCTCCTCTTGATCTGTAGGTTCCCGCAACAATTCCAGCTCTTCAAGATGCCGATCGTTGTCATAGGTTTCAGAGATCTGGGTCAAACGGAGGTTTTCCCATTCCAATTCTGCTAGATGTTTTTCGCTGTCAAAGTCTGAGAGAAGCTCGGATAGAACTTCATCATCATCCACAGTCACGCTTCCCGACCCATCCGAGATGGTCAAAGCTTCTGAATCTCCGGCGCAAAACAGAACCACTAATGCGCAAATAACTCTCATAACTCACCCCCACGACACTGATGTTAAGCATAGCACTTCAGGATAATATTGCAAACATCGTGATAATTGAATAAAAATGTAGGCTTATGAAGTCTAACAAGAAATGACCGACACCGTTAAGCGGGCATAAGGATAGGGGGCTATCCAAAAGTATAGCTAACTCTGACCGACTGGCCCGCGTAGTTCCGGTTCGGTCGGTAACGCGTGATCAGGTGGTTCCACGCCATGCTTTTCCAGCCATTCCAACACTTCTCCCCACTGGGTTTGAATGCTTAGTGTGCTGCGGTACTCACGCAACTGTTCAAGCCGACATTTCAGGTCATACGGGATTGTTCGTGGCCATTTCTTCATGACGTGTGTTCTATCTTTGTTCTGTCACGGGTCAACCGGTTGTCGCGCTTTGAACTTGATGCGTCGGCAAAATTAGTGACTACTGTGAGTCATGACGGACACTGTTTCCAGTGTCCGTCTGCTAGACTAGTTTCTACACTTGGGTCGTTGCACTGTTACTTGTGGCCAAACTTTCTCAGTGCGACGACCAGACCTGCCACCGATGCTACCGTTCCAATTACGGTTATGACATCAATCAGGCTTAGAGCGGTACTGCTCATACCCATTAGCTTGAACTGTCCAGCGCTTGGTTAAAACCGAAAAGATACAGTGTTTTTGACATCTTTTTTGTTGACAGTGGGTGGGTGAGTCGTCGGTCAAACTAGCGCATATTGCCCATACTGCGGACGATAGCGAACCCCCAACGTACCCCCGAGGGGCGCGCGCCTGACCAAGACGAGCCGAGACAGCTCGCAAATGCTTGTAGTTGTGTGATAATTTGGTGGAGCCTAGGGGAGTCGAACCCCTGAACTCTTGCATGCCATGCAAGCGCTCTCCCAACTGAGCTAAAAGCGCAAAGCCATTGATGGTGTTGGTTCCGAGGCATTCTTTCGGTGCTTCGGAACCCGCTCGTTTAGTCAAGAGAAATGAGAATTGTCATGATTAACAGAAGCCTGATTGCGACATCCGCCGCAATGACATCGTTGGCTGCAAGTGCTTCATTTGCCGAACCGATCCCACTTGCGGGCCAAAGTGAAGATGAATGGCGGCAGACGTTGGCGATCTATGCCTTTTTACCAGCAAGAACGAGCGGAACGTCAACCGTCGCTGGTGCCACCATTCCGCTTGATCTTGATTTTGGCGATGCGCTAGAGCTTTTGGATTTTGCTGCCGCTGGCCGGTACGAAATCTGGCGCGGCGATTGGGGTTTCATAATTGACGCTAACTATGTCTCTCTGGAGGCAGATGGAAACCTACCAACTCCAGGAAGTGCCGCGTTTACTGCTGATATCCGACAAAAATGGATTGGCTTGCTTGCGGCCTACAAAGCTGTCGATGCTGTCAGTGACAATGGCCAGCGCTACGCCGTCGATCTGCAATTTGGTGCTCGCTACAACTCATTGAGGCAAGAAATCACAGTTTCGTCGCCCCTGCCAGTTCCTGTTCTTGGAGGAGATCAGGGATGGTGGGAGCCAGTAATTGGTGCTCGCGGCACATGGGTACTTAATGACCAATGGACAGCAATTGCATCATTGGACCTTGGTGGTTTCGGCGCGGGGGGCAACGATTTGCAAATCGGCGCCAACATCGGAGTTGATTGGCGCGCTTGGGACAGCGCGTCACTTTTCTTTGGCTGGCGCTACTACAGCATGGATTATAGCGACAGCCTCTCTACAGGTGCATTTGAATATGACGTTGATCAACATGGTCCGGTGCTCGGTGTTAAATTCAGATTCTGATTTGCACAACACCATCTATGCTCCAGCACTGAATACGATTTGAATGTCAGCTTCGTCCGCAAGCCGGTCGTAGCTAAGTTTTGGGAGAGCGACCGCTTTTGGTGAGAGCGGTCGTTCCTGTTCAAAACTCCGGGTTTTTCGGGGGTGAACGTCCGCTCAAAGCCGCTAATCCGTCATCTGAGTAAACCCGTCAGATGACTGCGTTGAGCCCGAAGTAGACGATTTCTTCGCAATGATCGCCAGAGTTAATCTAGCTTTCAGTTTTTAGTTGAACGGACCCCGCCCGGTCCGGAAACACCTCGCGGCTTTCAGCCGACATTAGATGAGCTAGCCAACGATATTCACTGTCTCACAATCCTCTTTATGACCGCATCGCTGGCCTAAAACAGACCCAGCGTGCTTGCAACGTAGCCGCTGATCCATCATCCTCACATAAGAAACGTTGGTGTTTGCGTTGTCAGCTTTTGGTCCGGTGTGGCGAATGCAAATCCAAAACGAATTGCAACGCGGAGGACGATCTATGCCGATTTCAAAAAAACCTTGGACGCGGCGAATAGGTGCGTTCGCAGTACTGACCTTTGCAACTGGAATTGGTCACAGCTCAACTGCTCAGGTGCAAGATGTGCTTCCCGCAAAAGAAGATGTGACGGCCAATTTCGAAACCGACCACTTTTCACCTTATGCAGGACGGAATTTCCCGACTCGGGTATTGTGGGGTGACACGCACTTGCACACGGAAGTTTCGGTGGACGCTGGAACAATGACCCGTATGAGCCAAGAGGAGGCGTTCAGGTTTGCGCGCGGTGAAGAGGTCACTACAACTCATGGACTTAAAGCAAAGCTAGGACGCCCGCTGGATTGGCTGGTAATAGCGGATCACGCTGAAATGTATGGGCTGATGCCTCAGCTTCTCTCTGGTGACCCGGACTTGCTATCACAACCACAAGCCAAGGCATGGTATGATGAATTGGTCACAAATGACCCTGATCGGATCTTCGCAACGGCTATGGAGATCGTTGCGTCTCTTTCTCAACCGACTCCACCTTTCGAAGGCACCAAGGCCGTAAAAAACGCTTGGAGAAAGTACACAGCATTGGCGGAGCGCTACAATGAACCGGGCGTTTTTTCGGCTCTCATTGGATATGAGTGGACCTCACAGGGAGGCGATAACATTCATCGCAACGTGATATTCCGCGATGGTGCCGACATGGCAAACGCTGTTGTCCCTTACTCCCAGTTTGACAGTCAGAATCCTGAGGACTTATGGGCGCATTTGGCTGAGTACGAAAATCGCACCGGCGGTGATGTGCTCGCCATTCCACATAACGGCAACCTCAGCAACGGCCGCTTGTTTAGCGTTTCAAACTTTGATGGAACGCCTCTCACAGCGGAAATGGCCACCTTACGTGCACGGTTTGAACCGGTCATTGAGACTACACAAATCAAAGGCGACAGCGAGGCCCACCCATTTCTATCTCCCGACGACGAGTTCGCGGATTTCGACACGTGGGATGCGTCAAATCTCAACGGTACGCAAGCCAAGACACTAGATATGTTGCAGTATGAATACTCCCGTGAGGCCTATAAAACCGGTCTAATGTTGGAAGATACAATTGGTATTAACCCCTACAAGGTTGGCCAAATTGGCTCCACCGACGCGCATACCGGTATGGCTGCGGTCGAAGAAGAGAACTTTTTTGGCAAACACTCTGGTGTAGAGCCAGAGCCAAATAGGTGGGAGCACGTGGTCATCGAAGCCCCAAACCCGGAGTTTACTATTTATGGGTGGCAACAAGCTTCGGGTGGATATGCCGCTGTCTGGGCAACCGAAAATACGCGTGAGGCGATTTTTGACGCCTTGGAAAGACGTGAAGTATACGGAACCACCGGATCGCGAATAATGTTGCGCTTTTTCGGTGGATGGAACTTCGAGGAAGAAGACGCAAACTCGCGCCTTCCCGCTGATATCGGTTATGCGAAAGGTGTACCAATGGGCGCCGATCTGCCCAAGCGTTCAGACAACGGGGTGCCAAACTTCCTCGTTGCTGCGCTGAAAGATCCTTTCAGCGGCAACCTTGATCGTGTGCAGATTGTGAAAGGCTGGTTAAATGATGACGGGACGCGTGGCGAAAAGGTCTACGATGTGGCCTGGAGCGACGACCGGCAACCTGGCGCTGACGGTAAGCTGCCGTTAGTTGGCAACACAGTAGACGTAGCAAATGCAACTTGGACCAATACCATTGGATCGCCTGAGTTGCTTGGCTTCTGGCAAGACCCTGATTTTGACCCAAACCGAAGAGCTTTTTACTATGTTAGGGTGTTAGAAATACCAACTCCACGATGGACCGCGTATGAAGCAAAACGCTTTGAAGTTCAGATGACAAACGACGTGCCTATGGTTACAACCGAACGGGCTTATTCCTCACCGATTTGGTATACTCCGAGCGGTCAATAAACGCAGCGAACCTTCTCCAATGCGCAGCTGGCTGCTGTTTAATCAAATGTCTGCGCGATCCGATAGATGCGTTTTAAGAGCTGTATTCCAATGGCTGCTTTGTCCCGCATGCGAGACGTTGCACAGAGACGCAGAGAATGTCCGGATTGGATTTCGGCCGATTTGAGTGATTTGAACGTCCGCTTTCGGGAAATCGCGCTGTAGTGCCGCTACTCGTTCCAACTTTTGGTGGGCTCGCGACCACCAAACTCGCCGCATGAGCAAAAGGCAGCTTCGTCCCGCTTAGTGGTCATTCGCGATTTTTCGACCAACGTCCGCGTTGAGCCCATTCTACTAAATGCTCCACGGTGCACGAATTTCCGATGATGGGTGAAGCATCACCAGCCGCACGGGACCCGTTGGATCAAATCTCCCACTTCAAGCCTGTTTCTTGTTCACTGACCTCCCAAAGCCTTGCCATGACGGTCTTGTCATACGCGTGTGGGTTCAATTTACCCTTGCCAACCGGGCCAACGGCTTCAAGGCGGCCCGTTGGCCCGTAAAGCGCGCGTTGTTCGGTCAAAGCCTCTTCGGTGGCGCACATGACTTCGGGATAGGACCCTTGCTCGGCAGTCTGAACCATCGGTGTTTTGG
This sequence comes from Ruegeria sp. AD91A, assembly GCF_003443535.1. Taxonomy (GTDB): domain Bacteria; phylum Pseudomonadota; class Alphaproteobacteria; order Rhodobacterales; family Rhodobacteraceae; genus Ruegeria. The sequence continues at coordinate 3,582,885 of NZ_CP031946.1, forward strand.
TCATGAGCCACCAGATGAACCGCATCGTCCGGCTACCGCTCGTGCTGATCAGTGACGTTGCCGACGAGCCGGGATGGCAGACATAGACCTCGACCTCGGTGCGCCCGGCGGCGGCAAGCCTGTCCTGTAATTCATAGGCGAACATCATTTGCGCCAGCTTGCTTTGTGAGTAGGCGGTATTCGGCCCGTAACCCTCTTCCCAGTTCATGTCGTCGAACTTGATCGTCTTCAGGCCCATGTTGTAGCCAAGACTTGCCACGACAACGATGCGGCCCTTTGAGGCTTCGATCCGCTCAAAAAGAAGGCCACAGAGTAGGAAGTGACCGTAATGGTTGGTGCTGAGCTGGCTCTCAAACCCATCCTCTGTCAGCTTGCGGGCTGGCACCTGTGCGATGGCCGCATTGCAGATGAGCGCATCAATCCGGGGAACGGAATTCAGAACCTCGTCCGCAGCTTTGCGTACGCTTGCGAGGGAGGCCAGGTCCATGCGAATGAAGCTCACGTCCGCCCCGCTTCCGAACTCACTTTTCAGGTCCGCGACAGCTGCCTGAGACTTCTCTGCCGAGCGGTTCAACATCACGACTTTGGCCTTCTTCTTAAGAAGCGTCCGCGCGGCCTGGAACCCGGCACCGGCGTTGGCGCCCGTGATGAGGTAGGTCTTGCCGGAAAGGTCGCCGAGGCGCTCGGGCATCCAGCCTTTGGGTCCGAATGTGGTATCTGGCATCTTTTGTCTCCTATCTGCGTTGGCGCGGGGACCGAGTGAATTGTGTTTCGGCTTGGAAATGCAGATAGCTCTTACCAGAATGCGGAAACAGGCGAGATCATCGCAAATACTTGCCCGATTGTATCAAGGTAGTTGCCTGCAACGATCTGGAGCCTTTACATCTCTCTTATGAGCAAGGATCAGATCAAGCAAATCATCGCAGGCCGAACCGAAACGGACGGCTTGACCGAGACGGGCATCAAGGGTGTACGGCTGTTTCGCGCCACGCGTTCAATCCCCTGTGTTCCAGCCATTTACGAGCCCTGCATCGTGGCCATCGTGAGTGGGGTGAAGGAAGCCGTACTGAATGGCCGAAGATACGAATACGACAACAGTCAATATCTCTGCTGCCCAATGTCGATGCCGGTCAAGGCGGGGACGCCGTTGGCCTCGCGTGACCACCCACTCTACGGAGTCATGATCACTCTTGAGCAACGCGCTATGACCGAGCTGGAGATGGAGATGGAAAATGCCGGGGGCGTTCTGCCTTCGGTCAAAGGAGAACTGCGGGAGCCAGGAATTAGGTTTGCACGATGGGACGATGGATTCACTGAAGCGCTGCTGCGGCTACTGCAGCTCGGAAACAGCGAGACGGATACAGCAGTTCTCGGCGAGGCGCGATTACGTGAGGTGCTATATGCGATCCTGAGTGGAGAAGCTGGCACCTTCGCACGGCAAGCATTTGGTGCTGGCAACGCCATCGCACGTTCAATTGCGCATGTGTCGTCACATCTGGATGCGCCGATCTCCATAGAGGATATGGCAAGCCGAGCGGGCATGAGCCGGGCGGTTTTCCATCGCAAATTCAAGCAGGTCACGACGATGGCTCCAATCCAGTTCGTTAAGACGATGCGCCTCAACAACGCCGCCATGAAGATCGCGGGCGGGATGCCTGTGAACGAAGCCGCAATGGACGTTGGTTACGTCAGCCCGTCCCAGTTCAGTCGCGAGTTCAGGCGCATGTATGGGCAATCGCCGAGGCAATGGGGTGAGGCACAGAAACTACTGGTCAAAGTTGCTTGAGGCAGACTTGCGTGAGCAGAGCGGACATTGGAGCCACCGCGGCGAAGGGGAGCTTTGTCCCGCAATGTGTACGTTAAAGCAAGTTGCAGCGAACGTCCGACATGCGGACAAAGCCGACATCGGGTCGGCTTGCTGCTCCTACTGCGCAGTGGCTTCGTAAACTCAGCCATTTTGGAACCTATGCGTAGCGGGCTAAGAACAGACCTCAGACACCTTGCCAATACGGTACGTCCCAATGGTGCATGCGGTGAGGTACTCCAGAAAGCTTTCAAATGAAGTGTGATATTCTATGCTACTGAAGTTGCCGGCTGCCTCAACCTAAGTTCCTCTTGCAAGATCCACTGGACTTTTCAGATCCCGATCGTAAATTCGCCGCTTAGTTCGAAAGGGGTGCCCGTTTGTTGACTAGGACCGCTTCAACCGTTCTCGGGGCTTTGATTTGGCTTTGTTTCGTTGCTCCGCCTTCTACTGCTGAAGTACTGCAGCATTGGGTTCAACTCGGGCCCGACAAGACAATTGTTGTTCGAGCTATCTCTACATCGTCTAGCTGCCCTTTGTTGAAAATCGACGGGCGTGTTGTTGCAATGCATAAACGTGCTGCTCCAGATGACCAATTTCCGGAAATCGTTTGCGAGCATCGTGCCCGACAAGATTCACAGAAGATGGAACTTGAGGGAGACACGCTACCAACCTTGAGTCAAAGCGTACAGCGTATTGCCGTGATTGGAGATACTGGATGCCGTATTCGCAGATCCAGAGTACAAGATTGCAATGATCCCGATGCCTGGCCATTGAAATCAATTGCCGCAGAAATTGCGTCCAGATCGCCAGACTTGGTCATCCACGTTGGCGACTATTTGTACCGATCGGCAGAGTGCCCCGAACCGGAGAAGTGCGGTGGATCGCCCTTTGGTGACAATTTCCAGACGTGGTCTGCCGACTGGTTGGATCCTGCAGATAGGCTGCTCAAGCTCGCTCCATTTGTTTTTATAAGAGGTAATCACGAAAACTGCGGACGCGGCAGCAAAGGATGGTTCCGTTATTTTGCCCCAGGTTTCGTTCCCTCAGATTGTCCAGCTGTGACCGAGCCGTGGATAGCTTCTGTCAACGGCCTCAATCTAATTGCATTTGATTCATCCGCAGGCCCTGCACCTCAAAGCAGCACTGAGTTGTTAAATGTTTACGGTAAGATGGCGCGAGATTTGTTTGCAAATATCAGCGGAGAAACTTGGTTTCTTACTCATCGCCCACTTTGGGTAAACATGCATGCATTCGGTGAATTGATCGATGGTGACGACACACAGCGCGCAGCATTCAGTAGAGCCATTCCAGAAACAGTAAATCTTTTTCTTTCTGGCCATATTCACGCTTTTCAAGCAATCGACTTGTTGGACGGGCCGGTGCAGGGTATTAGCGGCAACGGCGGGACGCAGCTTGATCCGATGCCCACAGGTGTTGTCACCGATGTCAAAGTTGCCGGAAATTTGGCGAGTGTCGTCGCGAACAATGGTGATTTCGGCTTTCTGATGTTGACCAGACAAGCCGATAGCAATTGGTTGATGGAAGCGATCGATGAAACAGGAGCGGCTCGGAACCGATGCCGTTTAGTCAGGCGTGCGCTTTCCTGCGAGTGAAACAAAGCCAAATCTTAGCAGCATAAATTCGCTTTAGAATCCTTCTCCAGGAGGTCAGTCTCGCGCCCCTGTGCAGCATCGCTGAAGCGGGATACTTTGGCCAGAGTTAGTAGCGGACAGCGGTCATTATTCGTGGTCATTCCGAGAAATTTTGCCTGAAGGTCTGCATTGAACTGCAGCGGACGTTCGCTGAAATCTGCTGAACGGCAGAGTTGCGGACTTTGCCGCCGTTGGCTCGCTCTCAACGGAGGACCGCACACAGCCCCATAGCGGACATGCCCAACCTAAAAGCGGACGAGAAGAAGACATACGCTGCTCGAGCAATGGAGACCGTCCTCCAGCACAACGCAGTCGTTGATTTTCCTCAAAGTCAGGGTGGACGACAAGTAGGTGCGAAGAGGCCTGCCAAAACCAATGGTCGGCTGTCCAAGAAGAGGTTTTTTCTATCTAAAATCTAAGCGTCGCTAGGACTCACAACTTGAACTTGCCGGGGAAAAGGCCGCACAAAAATCTTCGTATTAGTTTAACAGAGCGCCGCCGAGAAAAGCCCTGCATATCGGTAAGATAATTCACCCACATACCTTCCATCAGAGCCAGAGTTCCACTAGTGGCATCGTCCACCAAATTTGCGTCACGCCCGTTGTGGTGGGCTATCTCCGAGAATGCAAGTCGCAAGGTCTCGACAAGTCTGTGATCTTGGGTGCTGCTGTAGCGGGCAATGCCTGGGTGTGAGCTTGCGATGCCGCGGAATGCATGCCAGATTTTCGTACTTCTTGGATTGAGCAGAGCTTCGGATAGGTCCGCTTCGATCACGGACATCACACGGTCTTCGGGCGATGCATCCGAACCCAGATCGGTCAATTTGTCCATTTCGGCATAATATTGAGCACTGAAATGCTGGGCTGCTGCCGTCAGCAAATTGTCCTTCCCGCCGAAATGCAAATGGATCATTCCGCGCGATAAACCAGAACGCTCGCAGATGCGGCTGACCGTTGTATCGGTGACTCCAATATCCGCGATAGAGTCCAAAGTCGCCTTGATCAGAAGTTGCCTGTTGGCATCTGGATCACGTTTCGAGCCACGTTTTCTTCCTCTGACGTTTTCCACTTTATTCAATAATTCCATTCTCTTGATGGCATCCCTCAAGTCTATCTCACAGGAAGATTGACACGAAAGACCGTTCTGGCGCAACATTTAATGGACGATCGTCCATTAGTGACTCGTGAAAATCCGGAAGGGAGGTTGGGTAATCTTTCGTAGCGAAGCATCCCGGGGCTATACCCTCAGCGCACCAGCCACGGCTTATGTGGGTTTTCTGGTGACGGCTCCATTGTTGATCCTGATCGCCTATTCGTTCTGGACGCAAACCTACGTAACGCTCGACAAGACACCTACACTAAAAAATTATGGCGACGCGTTTGCAGATCCTCTGGTCCGGCACTTGATGCTAAGGTCGATCTGGATTGCCGGAGCAGTAACAGCAGTTACCGTCGCACTGGCATATCCCATCGCTTATTTCATCGCGATGAAGGCCCGGAAAAAGACCATCTGGCTTCTGCTCATCACTATTCCATTCTGGTCTAGCTACCTCCTGCGCGTTTTTGCCTGGAAACTCATCCTAGGGTTCAATGGAGTGATGAACTCTGCACTGTTGATGCTTGGTCTGATTGACGAACCGCTGGACTTCCTTCTCTACAATGAATTTGCAGTCGTGCTGACGCTTGCTCATGCTTGGGCACCTTTTGCGATCCTGCCGATCTATGTCTCGTTGCAGAAGATCGATCCAAGCCTGTTGGAGGCCGCCACAGACCTCGGCAACAGTCCTTTGCAACGCTTTGTGCGGGTGACGCTGCCGTTGACGGTACCGGGGATCATTGCGGCTTGTCTGATTATCTTTATCCCAACAGTCGGTGACTACGTGACCCCAGCACTGGTCGGCGGATCGGACGGGAAGATGATTGCCAATCTTATTCAGGTGCAGTTCGGGGCCGCCAACAACTGGCCTCTCGGTGCCACACTTTCGCTGATCGCGATGCTGTCAGTCGGTTTCGTCGCCATCGTGTTTGTCATTACCGCCACCCGGCTAGGGAGGCGGATAAGATGAGACGCCCTTCGACCCTGACAGCCTACGCTTTTCTGTATTTGGTTTTTCTTTACCTGCCCGTCCTTTTTCTGCCCTTGTTTTCATTCAATAGCGGCACAATAGTTGCCTTTCCGATCAAGAGCTGGACGCTGGACTGGTATCGGAGGCTGGGCGAACAGGATACCTTGATCCAGGCCCTTTGGAATTCGCTTGGCGTCGGCACCGTCGTGGCACTTCTGTCTACCGCAATGGGATTGTTCGCCGCCCGCGCCTTTGTTCGGTACCGTTTTCGGGGTCAGCGTGCTGCCGAAGGTCTGGTGATGCTGCCTTTGGTTATTCCCGGCATTATCGTTGCTTCTTCAATGCTGGTTCTGTTTCTGTTTATCGGACTCAAGCCGTCTTTGCTGACCGTCGTCCTGGGCCATACATTTCTTGCGCTGCCGTTTTCCGTCTCGATCCTGAAGTCTGCGTTCGATGACTTCGATGCGTCGCTGGAGGAAGCATCTTACGATCTGGGCGTCGGCGTGTTCGATACCTTCCGCCGCGTGACGCTTCCGGTCGTTTCCCCGGGTATCATAGCCAGTTTGCTGGTCACTTTCACAGTCAGCTTCGACGAATTCGTCCTCGCCTTTTTCCTGTCCGGCAACCAACCAACCTTGCCAGTATACATCTGGAGCCAGATTCGTTTCCCCGCCAAGCTTCCAAACGTTTTGGCCCTAGGCTCTATCCTGCTGCTTACATCGGTCCTGCTTTTGGTGCTGGCAGAGTATTTCCGGCGCCGCTCATCCGCATCAGAGGTCAGATGACAGACAAAAACATCATAGAACTCAGGGGCGTCGAAAAGCGCTATGGTACATTCCTGGCGGCTAGCGGGATCAATCTCGATCTTATAGAAGGCGAGTTTTTCTCACTCCTCGGCCCATCGGGATGTGGCAAAACCACGGTATTGAGGATGATCGCGGGGTTCCAAGAGCCGACCAAAGGCACTGTACTGATCGACGATCAGGATATGGATGGTGTGCCTGCCAATAACCGGCCGACCAACATGGTATTTCAGAGCTATGCTATCTTCCCGCACCTGAATGTCGGGAACAACGTGGCCTATGGGTTACGCGGCAAGGCCCCCAAAGCCGAAATCGACCAGCGCGTAGCCGAGGCCTTGGAAATGGTCGAGCTGGGCGGTCTTGAGGATCGCGGTGCAAGTGAGTTGTCAGGCGGGCAACGGCAAAGGGTGGCGCTCGCCCGCGCGCTGATCATGCGACCCAAAGTATTGTTGCTGGATGAGCCCTTGTCGGCCTTGGACAAGAAGCTGCGCGAGCAGATGCAATTTGAAATGCGCAATCTGCAGCAATCGCTGGGTATCACCTTTGTGATGGTCACACACGACCAATACGAGGCGATGACAATGTCTGACCGCATTGGCGTGATGTTCAATGGGCGCCTCAAGCAGGTGGATACGCCAACAACGCTTTACGCCCGGCCTTGCGATCAGCAGGTTGCCAGTTTCATCGGTGAGATGAACATTCTGCCTGCCCAGTTGCTAAAGGAAAACGGCGATACGCTTTCAATCGACGCGAAGGCCTTTGGCCAAATGGAGATTGAAAGAAACCCCAACGTTGCAACCAGCGCCCGAGATATGAACATCGGTATTCGACCCGAACAATTAGAAATCACCGCTGAAAAACCCGAAGACTATCCATCAACCGTTCAGGGCAAAGTCAGCAATGTCGCCTTCTATGGCGAGAACATTCACTACCACATTCAGGTTGCGGAAACCGACGAGCCGATCTCGGTCTCGGTTCCGAACTACTTTCACACGGTTGATTTCAATCGCGGCGACGCAGTTTGGCTGGGAGTCCAAAGCGCCAGCGTGATCGATCTTGGCACAGACACAGAATAAGACAATGGGAGGAAATAATGAAACTTCAGAGAATTGCGGCTTTCGCATATGCGACGGCGATAAGTGCAGGAAGCGCCAGCGCCGGTGGAGCTGATCTGACGGTTTTTGACTGGTCGGGATATGAAGACCCGGGCTTCTTTGCCAGCTACATGGAAAAATACGGGAATGAGGCACCGAGCTATTCCTATTTCGGAAGCCAGGAAGAAGCCTTTACCAAGCTGAGTTCCGGTTTTACTGCTGATCTGGCACATCCTTGTTCCGACGCGGTCAGAAAATGGGTCGCAGCAGATCTGATTCAGCCGCTGGATGAAAGCAAACTGACCAATTGGGCCGATGTACTGCCCGAGATCAAGGAAGTCGACGCCATCGTTCTGGACGGCCAGCTTTACATGTTGCCGTTCGAGTGGGGGAATACGGGCCTTATCTATCGAACTGACAAAATCTCGGCGGACGATATCTCACTGCAATTGTTGGCTGATCCGGCCTATGCAGGCAAGATCGCAATCCCGGATGCCGCATCATCTGCCTATGCGCTGGCGGCGCTGGCTACTGGAAATGCCGACGATTACACTAACCTAAGCGATGAGCAATTCAAGGAAGCATCGGATTTCCTGCGCTCGATCCACCCGAACATGCGTTTTTACTGGTCCGATGCAGGTCAGTTTGACCAGGCCATGACCAGCGGCGAGATCGAATTTGGTTGGGCCTGGAACCAGTCAGAACTGAACCTGATTTGGAATGAGGTGCCTGCAGCTATGATGCGAGACGTCGACAAGGGTATCGCGACTTGGGCGTGCGGTTATGTGCACCTTAAATCATCCACGACACCGGTCGATCAGGTCTATGATCTGTTGAACGCGCTTACTGACCCGGCCAGCGGTCAGTACATCATCGACAACTGGGGCTACCCGCATTCCAACGCAAAAGCTTTCGAAGTTGCCGACCAAGCCAACATCGAAGCTTATGGTTTCTCCGATCCAAAAAGCTTCTTCGAGGGCAGTTTGTTCTTTGATGCAGTGAACCCCGAGCTTGAGGCAAAAATGCTGGCGGAGTTTGAACGGATTAAAGCCGGCTTCTGATTCAACAATATCTCCGGGGCCAACCAACCCCGGAACACAAACACAGGAAAACGCGTGAACATGTCAGACGCGAACCCATATGCTATGCTCTTGGAACCGGTTCAGATCGGGCCAGTCACTGCAAGGAACCGCTTCTATCAGGTGCCTCATTGCACCGGGCTGGGGCACCTCCGACCAAGGGCGGACGCCGCCGTTCGTGGAATGAAGGCCGAAGGCGGGTGGGCGGTGGTTTCCAATCAGGAGACCGAGATTCACCCGACTTCTGACCTGTCTCCTTACGCCGAAGGGCGGCTATGGGACGCGCGCGATGTGCCCGCGTTGTGGCTGATGACAGACGCAGTACATGCACATGGTGCGCTGGCGGCTATCCAGCTGGTTCATAACGGCAATCATGCGCAAAACCTGCTAACCCGCGCCCCGGTTCTTGCGCCTTCCGAAATGTCCGTCGACATGACACACCCCAAGCAGGCGCAGGCCATGGATAAAGCTGATATTCGCGAGTTCCGCCGCTGGCACCGCGAGGCCGCCCTGCGCGCAAAAGATGCCGGATTTGACATCATTTACGTCTATGCCGGACACAACATGACTTTGGCGCAACATTTCATGCTGCCGCATATGAACCAGCGTAGTGATGAATATGGCGGGTCGCTTGAAAATCGCGTGCGCCTGACACGCGAACTGCTGGAAGATACCCACGAAGCTGTAGGTGACAGCTGCGCTGTGGCGCTCCGGTTTGCCATTGATGAGATGGTGGGCGCAGACGGCATGCAGGCTTCAGAAGAAGGCCGTGCCGTGGTCGAGCTTTTGGCCGATCTTCCTGACCTATGGGATGTGAACGTTGCCGACTGGTCCAATGACAGTGCCACAACCCGCTTTCAACCGGGGGATGGCTATCAGAACGCGTTTCTGTCGCACGTCAAACAGATCACACGGAAACCTGTGGTTGGTGTCGGTCGCCTGACGTCCCCCGATATGATGCTGTCGATGGTCAAAAAGGGAATCGTCGACCTTATCGGAGCGGCGCGACCTTCCATTGCGGACCCGTTCATTCCCAAAAAGATTGAAGAGGGCCGCATTGACGAAATCCGCGAATGCATTGGCTGCAATATTTGCGTGTCTTCGGACAATTTGGGTATACCGATCCGTTGCACCCAAAACCCGACCATGGGCGAGGAATGGCGGCGTGGTTGGCACCCCGAGATCATCCCGCCGAAAAAGAGCAACGCGGATACTTTGGTTATTGGCGGTGGCCCTGCCGGTCTTGAATGCGCTACGCAATTGGCAAGGCGAGGATATCAGGTGACCTTGGCCGAAGCCTCAGCTGAATTTGGTGGACGTGTTGCAAAGGAAAGCAAGCTTCCCGGCCTCGCGGCTTGGTCCCGCGTCGTCGACTATCGCCTGATTGACCTAAAGCAGCGCGGCAACGTTCAGTTGTTCACCGACAGCAGACTTGATGGCGATCAGGTAGCAGAGCTTGGCGTCGAACACGTCTTTGTGGCCACCGGCAGCCATTGGCGCACCGACGGTATCGGCCGTAGCACGCAGCGCCATATGCCTCAGATCGAGCAAACCGCCAAAGTGTTGACGCCTGATGACATCATGAACGGCCTTCTGCCTCCGGATGGGCCGGTGATGATCTATGATGATGACCACATCTATCTGGCAGGGGTGATTGCTGAAAAACTGGCGACCGCCGGATACCAGGTGGTCTTCGTCACGCCAGAGAGTTTAGTTTCAACTTACGCCGTCAATACTTTGGAGCAGCCTCGTATTCAGGCCCGCCTGATCGAGCTTGGTATCGACATTCGCTGCAATCAGGTGCTGACGGCGGTTAAAGGTGACATCGCGCGCATCGGGTGTGCCTTTACCGGACGCGAAACGGATATTCCGTGTGCGTCGACAATTCTGGTTACCGAGCGCCACCGAGAGACAGCGCTTTATGACAGCTTGCACGGGATCGGTTTGAAAACCCTCGAACTTATTGGCGATGCCGCGTCTCCGGGGTTGATCGTGGACGCAGTCTTCGCAGGCCACCGCGCGGCACGCGATTTTGAACGCCCAAAGGCAGAAGCGGACAAGGATTGGTTTCGCCGCGAGATAATCGATTTGGAGGAGACGTGATGAACAGCCGACCGTTTGAGTTAGATGCTTTGATGGCCTCGCACCAGTACGGCCACGCGCTGCCGCGTGAATTCTATACCTCGCAAGACATCTATAACTATGACATTGCCCAGGTCTGGAACCGTAACTGGCTTTGGGCAGGGCATGTCAGCCAAATCCCAAACCCCGGAGACTATTTTCTGTTCGACTATGGCCCGGAGAGCATCATTATTGTTCGCGACCGCGAAGGCGAAGTTCGCGCTCATTTGAACGTCTGTCGCCATCGTGGATCTCGCGTCTGCACTGAACAGTCCGGCAACTCTCGCGTTCTTGTTTGCCCCTACCACGCATGGACATATGAGCTATCAGGAAAACTTCGTGCAAGTCACAATATGGGGGAACAGTTCGACCCGTCAAAATTTGGGCTTCTTCCCGTTCAGGTGAGTGTCTTCAAGGGCCTGATCTTTGTCTGTGCAGATGCAAACACTCCATCACTTGATCCTGTCCTCAGTAAACTTGAGCCACTCGTCGAACCCTATGGCCTCAACAATTTGAAAGTAGCGCATACAGCGTCATTTCCCGTCCCCGCGAATTGGAAACTAGCGGTTGAGAACTACCTTGAATGCTACCACTGCGGGCCAGCGCACAAAGAGTATTCTCGCTCTCATAGCCTGAAATCGCCACAAGACATGGCTGGCTTGGTCGAGCCGCTAAATGCAAGGGCTGTAGAAGTTGGGCTGACACCTGATGAATTGGCGCTTGTTGGCGAGGCTGCGCTCACCCCATTCACCAGCGGGTACTATCGGCGCTACCCGCTTTACCAAGGTTACAAAACCGGAAGCAAATCGGGCGAGGCGCTTGCGCCATTGCTTGGAACGCTGAAAGGCTTCGATGGTGGCGCAACTGACTTTGATATTGGTCCATTGAATTGGTTCCTGATTTATTCGGATCACATGGTGGGTTACCGCTTTGTTCCACGTGGTCTGCAGGAAACCGACATTCAGGTGGTCTGGCTGGTTCGCGCTGACGCCGAAGAAGGCCAGGATTACGACAAGGAAGACCTGACCTGGCTTTGGCATGTCACATCTTTGGATGACGAGCGTATCATTCGCCACAACCAGTCCGGCGTGAATTCTCAATACTTCCAACCGGGCCCCTTGGGCGAAATGGAAACCGCGATCCAGGATTTTTACGATTTCTATTTCGCAATGATCAGCCCGGAACCAGAACAAAGGATGGCCGGTAATGGCTGAGGCAAAATCACGCCGTCGCGGTGGTGGTGGGCGCGCCGCGCGCATAAAGGTGCAACAGGCGACTACGGGCAATGAGGCCGTATGTGGAGGCTTAAGCGGCGGACGCTATAAGCCGTTGACCCAATCAGATATGGAGAACATCCACCAAGCGGCCCTGACCGTTCTGGAAAACACCGGCGTCACCGACCATTTTCCGGAATTGCTTGATCTGGTTCTGCCCAAGGGCGCGGTGATGAATAACCTCAATCGGCTGTGCTTCCCACGCGCCCTGATGGACGACATCATCGCTGGTGCTGCCAAGGAATTTTATGTCTATGCCCGCGGAGAGCGTGAAGGCAAAGACGATATGCATTGCTCGGCAGAGAGTGTCTATTTCGCCAACTCTGGCACCGCCGTCACCACCTTCGATTCCGAGACCAAAACTTATCGCCCTTCGGTCCTGCGCGACGTTTATGATTTCACCCGTCTGGTGGACTGTTTGGACAACATCCATATGCTGGGCGATACGGTTTTAGCCACCGACGTGACCGATGATTTCGCTCACGACATGAACACCATATATGCGATGCTCGCAGGTAGCCAAAAACCTGCCTGTCTGACCTTTCGCGACCGCAGCCATATCCCACATGCCATTCATATGTTTGATTTGGCGCAAGGTGGCGATGGAGCTTTCATGAAGAAGCCAAGCGTCATATTTGGCGGCTGCCCTATGGTGTCCCCCTTGCGGATCGGCAAGGAGAACATGGAAATCTTGATCGATACCGCCAAACTTGGCCTGACCGTCGATCTGGCCGTGCCTCCTCAGGCCGGAGCCACAGCCCCCGCGACGCTTGCGGGGACGCTAGTACAAACCGTGGCCGAAACGCTGGCCTGCGTTGCCATAGTGAACCTCATCACACCAGGCTGTCCGGTCTGCTTTGCCGCTTGGCCCTTTATCACAGATTTGCGCAGCGGCTCGTTCACCGGTGGTGGCGGTGAACAGGCTCTGATTGGCGCGGCTGCCATTCAAATGGGTAATTTCTATGGCCTTCCCACATCCGTTGGTGCAGGCATGACCGATGCCAAAATACCCGACGCGCAATACGGGTTAGAAAAGGCGCTGACCTTCACTCTTGCTGCTCATGCCGGTGCCAATCGCCTTTGCGAGTTTGGCGGTATGATCGGCAGCCTCATGGGATGTAGTTTTGAAAGTATGGTCATCGATGACGAAGCGGGCGGAATGATACTGAGATCTTTACGCGGGATAGAGGTCACGGATGAAACCATGGCTGTGGATGTGATCCACCAATGCGCCATCGACCCTGGTCATTTCCTCGGCAACCCCCACACGCTAAACTATATGAACAGCGAGTTCGTCTACCCACAGCTTATGGATCGGGAGCGTACAGACACATGGGAAAACGAAGGCAAATCAGATTTACTGGACCGCGCTCGTGACAAAGCCAATTCTATTTTAGACAGCCATTTCCCTAACTATTTCGGCGCTTCGGACACTCAGGTGCGCGAAGAATTCCCCATTGTAATGAGCGCGGAAAGCATGACCTATCATGGATAACTCTAACGCCAAACAATGGGACAACGATCACTTCCTGCACCCGTGGGAAGGGATGGAAGCTTTGGGCAAAAACAACCGTACTTTTGTCGAAAGTGCCAGTGGCATCCATGTGGTGAACGAAAAAGGCGAACGCTTGATCGACGGACCGGGAGGCATGTGGTGCACCCAGATCGGCTATGGACGAGAGGAGATGGCCGAGGCCATGGCTGAGCAGGCTCGGAACCTTGCTTATTTCTCGCCCTTTAACAACTCCAACTCGACCGCCGCGCGGTTCGCGCGCGAAATCGCCAATCGTGCGCCGGGCGACTTGAACAGTGTCTTTTTTACCACCGGCGGTTCCACTGCGGTTGATACGGCCATCCGGTTTGTCCATTTCCGCAACAACCTCTTGGGACGCCCCGAGAAAAAGAAAATCATTTCACGGCAAAAAGCCTATCACGGAAGCACTTATCTGGCGGCCAGCATCAGTGGAAAAGAGCGTGACCGGCTTTGGCTCGACAAGGCGGATGACCTCGCACATTTCCTGCCAGACGTGAATCCGCTCTACCGTTCACCTGGTCAAAGCGAAGAGAGCTTTCTGAAGGAGAAAATTTCCGATCTTGAAAACGCCATTGTAGCTCTTGGTCCCGAAAACGTTGCCGCTTTTATCGCCGAACCGGTTCTGGCATCTGGCGGCGTGATCGTGCCGCCTAATGGATACCACAAAGGCTGCCTAAACATCTGCAAGAAGTATGATGTTCTATATATCTCCGACGAAGTGGTGACAGCATTTGGGCGATTGGGCCATTGGTTTTCGTCAGAAGCTGTTTTCGGCATTCAACCTGACATAATCACTTGTGCCAAAGGAATGACTTCTGGGTACGCGCCGATGGGTGCCGCGATAATCTCTGAACGATTGATCGCAGACGTTGGAGGAAAAGATGCGACCTTCTCAAATGGCTACACCTATTCTGGTCATCCGGTTAGCGCGGCTGCGGGTTTGAAGAGCATTGAGATCATTGAACGGGAAAAAATCCTCGAACACGTTCGAATGGTCGCTCCGGTTTTTCAGGATGAACTACAGCAGTTGCGTCAGATAGGCATCGTTGCCGACGTGCGTGGGATGGGTTTAATGGGTTGCGTTCAATGCTCAGTCGACGGTGATCCTCGGAGCGAGTTGGGACGCGATTACGAGATTGGTAGCCAGATCGATATAGAATGCCAAAAACGTGGGTTATTAGTTCGACCGGTTATCAACATGTGTGTTCTTTCGCCGCCCCTTATCATTAGCGAAATCGAAATTAAGAAGATGTTTTCTGTCTTGCGCGAAGGGCTTGAAGCGACAAACACCTGGCTTAGCTGATTCAGTGACCAATGAAGAGCATGCAACTCCGTTTCGAGTGTAAGCAGGTTGGGATGCCACTACAAAATTCAGATTCCGCGTTCAATGTCCGCAATGGGCCGCCAGCTAGAATTTGAAAAGTCCGCTTTCTGCGCGTTGGCGACCTCGGTACTGTTCGCCGCAATGGTACATTTTGCCGTCAGGCCCAGCGCTTATCGTCTTCGACAGGACGCCGCCGTTCTTCTGCCACAGCGTCACTCGGATCGTGTCTTTTGACATAACGCCCCTCGTATTCAGATCATATGTCGTTGATCCGGTCCGCTGCAGTTGCCCTGAGGTCTGGCGCGTCAATCCGCACCGCTTGCCAGTCGATCCCGGCTGCAATTGCGCGGACATGTTCAGCGCGCCAGAAGTGCTGGCGACCTATCTGGATGGGTTCAGGCGCATCGCCGCTGTCCACCAAGCGTAGCCACGTGCTGGGCGATCCGGGGAACATGCCCAGAGCGCCGCTGTGGGTGGACAGTTGCTTCAGGGTGTAGAGACCTGTCTTCGGGAATTGATCCGGGTGGATGGGCATGCGTGCGACACTCATTCGGACGCCTCCGCCTGTGCCATGACTTTCCGGCCAAGCTTCACTGCCCTCTTGGCGTCGAGGGCCTCATAGCTGCGAAAGATATCACGGGGATCATCATGATCGCCACCGGCTTCAATCCAAGCAGTGATATCACTGCCCAGATACCTGATTTGTCCGGTTGGAAGGTTCATAAATTTCGGGCCTAGATTGAACTCACGCCAGTGGTCCAACAGATAGAAGTCGTCAGCGCTGAGACCGAGCAGTGCAGCCAGATACCGCTCATCATAGAGACGGTGTGGAACGGGCGCTTCGATGTGATCTGACATTGCCAGCCTCCTACAAAAAGATACT
Organism: Ruegeria sp. AD91A; assembly: GCF_003443535.1. Lineage (GTDB taxonomy): Bacteria > Pseudomonadota > Alphaproteobacteria > Rhodobacterales > Rhodobacteraceae > Ruegeria. Next base: position 3,598,521 of record NZ_CP031946.1, read on the forward strand.
GGCATTGTTGTAGGCCGTGCTTACCCGACGAAACGAGCGTTCCTTTCGTCGGGCTTATTTTTATGGCTTGAACAGGTCTACGACCGCTTCAAGGGGTGTCAGGGAGTTGTGTTTGCGCTCTAGTTCCAGCATGTATTTTTCGATCTGGTAATCCAGCCGAACAACGTAAACGATGTTACCGCCTGCATTGGAATGCTCTGGCGGTTTCGCGTCCCAGTTTTCCTTATGCCAGCGTGCCGCTTTTTCGGCATCGACACCGGCATAACCGGCAACATCTTTGCGGGCATCCTTCTCATCGACCCCAGCTTTGATTAGGTGGTTGATTGCGGCAATGATTTTCGCACGAAACACGACCTCGTCTTGGTCGATAGCTGCATTGCCCGCTCGCTCCTTATGCACACGCTTCCGCTCGGCATGGTAGGCCCGCTCAATGGCAGGCCACCTAATCCCAGAGGCCTTGGCAAACTCCGTCGCTGCCCAAAGCTCATCGGCCAGCTTTGCATCATCAGGAATACCGGTCTGAGAGTTTGCTCGCTCCCGAAGGGCCTTAACCCAAGTCAGGGCGCGATCTGCGTCAGTCTCTTCCCTGCTCATACCTTTAACCCCGCAATCATCGGCACGACGTTAGCACGGCCTTCCTGCAACTGAACCAGAAACTGCGAATAAGCCTCCATCATCACCCGGCGCTGGGCGAGGAACGATGTGCGGTCATATGCGCGGCCATGCTGCTCCTTCGATGCATGGGATAACTGTGCCTCTGCCAATTTCTCATCGAACCCGAGATGCTCTGTTACTAGTGTGCGCAGCGTCGCCCGCAGGCCGTGGGCATCTGTCTCACCGGCAAATCCGATCCTTCGGATCATGTTCATGGTAGCCGGTTCGGAAACAGGTCCGTTCTCGCTGGCAAAGACGAATTCGCGGTGGCCGTTGAGCTTGTACATCTCGTTGAGGATTTTGATCACCGGGTTCGTCAAGGGAATGGCAATCGTAATGCCCGTCTTGGTGACGGGGTTGATCCAGACACGCTCACCCATGTTGATGTCCGTCCAACGCATTTTGCGCACTTCACCGGCCCTCTGACCTGTATGTGCGATAATCTGCACTAGAGGCTTGCCCAAGGTCTGATGCGGCCACGCGTCCAGCCCCTGCAGAAACAGCGCGAGACGCTCTGGCTCAACGATGGCGGGGTGGTGTTTCTTCGGCTGGGGCTTGAACCTGTCGATCACGTTTGCGCCCGGTACAGAGGAGATCAGGCCCTCGGCCTCCGCATAGCCCAGAACCTGCCGCAGGATGCGAATGACACGGCGCGCAGTCTCGTGCGATCCGCGATCCGCGATTTTGAGCGCGACGGCCTTTATGTCGACCGCCGTGATATCCGCCACCTCTACCGTCCCCAGCAGAGGGATGGCATCCTTTTCGATCCGGTTGCGGGCGCGGACATAAGTCTTCTCTGCCCAGTGCGGGCGCTCCTCCACCAACCACGCGCGAGCAACCCCGGCGAAGGTGGTGTCGGTCAGACCGGACCGAGCCTGTACCTCTGCGCGCATCTCCGCCACGTCGGGGGTGATATTGGTGTCTAGCAGGTTTCTCTGCGCCTCGACGCGCTGTCGCGCGTCCTTGAGGCCGACAGAGGGATAGGAGCCCAAGGTCATCTCACGCTGCTTGCTATCGACCCTGTAGCGCCAGACCCATGTCTTGCTGCCTTTCGGGTGAACGATCAGCGTCAGGCCACCGCCATCTGCCAGCTTGATCTTCTTGTCGCCCGGCTTCGCGGCCTTGATTTGTCTGTCTGTCAGTTTGGTCAACTTGCATACTTTCTCACTGGCGAACCCCACACAGACCCCCACAATGGGAATTCTGGCAGAGCCCAAGTTTCCTTGGGGGTGAGAAAGACTGGCACGTCAAAGGCCTTATTTTCAAAGCCGTGTGACTGCGAGTGAATTCGAACTGAGGAGAAAAATGGTGGAGCCTAGGGGAGTCGAACCCCTGACCTCTTGCATGCCATGCAAGCGCTCTCCCAACTGAGCTAAGGCCCCATTATGGTACCGTTGGTGCGGTGGACGGACGTTTAGGAGACAGTGACGACGAGTGCAAGTCCAAAAATGGAATTGAACTCGAATTTCCGCCCGGGCTGCCCGTCAAATGAAAAAGGCGACCCTGAGGTCGCCTTCTTGCGTAATCAGCTTTCGTCTTCCGAAGATATGTCGGTAATATCGTCCAGAGAAACGTCATCACTGCTGTCGTCATCGTCGTCCAGCAGATCGTCGTCCAGTTCGACATCGACACTTTCGTCATCGTCCAGGACCAGCTCCTCTCCGGACGCGTTTTCACGCGCTTTGACCGAAGCTGCATCTTCAGCATCCGCCGCGATCATGCGGCTTTTGGATGTTTGAAGCTCCACGATCTCGCCAGTGTAGGGGCTGATGATCGGGTCCTTGTTCAGGTCGTAAAATCGCTTACCGGTGGTCGGGCAAACGCGCTTTACGCCCCATTCTTCCTTGGGCATGTCAAATCCCCTTGATATCAGGTGAGTCGTCTAAATGATTCAGCTCACCTGCCACAGGCAGAGGGCACTGTCAAAGTCTTTGCGCAAGAGAGGTCGCGATATGGGAGAGCACGCATTGCCAGGGACACCACCGGTGCCACTGAGGCTGCGCAAATCCGCCCGGGCGCGGCGCATCAGTTTGCGAATTTCTCAGCTGGACGGGCGGGTTACGTTGACCTATCCGATTGGAGTGCCTGAATCCGAGGCGCTGAGTTTCGCACGTACCAAGGAAGAGTGGATTCGCCAGCATTTGCAGGATAGGCCGGTAACGGCCGTGGTGCAGTTTGGACAGCAAGTACCGATTGAAGGCGTTGCCCGGCGAATCGTGCCGGCGGACGGTCGACGTGTTCAGTTGCAGGCGGACGAGGTCGCAGTGCCAAAAGGGGCCGAGGCACGCAGATTGGCCCGGTTTCTGAAGGAACTGGCGCGGGACCGGTTAACCGGTGCGTGCGATGATTATGCGGCAATGCTGGGACGCCCATATACCACGCTTAGCCTGCGCGACACGCGGTCACGCTGGGGGTCATGCAGTTCGCATGGCGGATTGATGTTCTCGTGGCGTCTCATTCTGGCGCCGCCAGACGTACTGCACTATGTGGCTGCACATGAAGTGGCGCATCTTGCCGAGATGAACCACTCGCCCGCATTCTGGGCGCAGGTAGAGAATATCTTCGGCCCCTATCAGCAACCCCGTCGCTGGTTGCGCGACAATGGGGCAGAGTTGCATCGATACAGGTTCGACGCAAAGCCGAGTTGACCTTGAGTTATTTTGTGATCACATAAGCGGATGTTGAACACACGTCCGTCTGAAACCCAAACTGCCACTCATGACCGGGTGTACCGCGCCCTGAGGTCTCGAATCATGCACGGCGAAATGGCGCCGGGTCAGGCGCTGACCTTGCGTGGTATCGGCAAGGAGTTTGGCGTCTCGATGACCCCGGCGCGAGAGGCCGTGCGCCGTCTGGCCGCCGAGGGGGCTTTGTTCCTGTCCAATTCCGGCCGGGTCTCGACGCCCGAATTGACCAACGACCGGATCGAAGAATTGGCAGCGTTGCGCGCGTTGCTGGAAGTCGAACTGGCCAGCCGGGCTCTGCCCAGGGCGCATATTGCGCTGATCGACCGGTTGCAGACCATCAATATGACCGTTGCAGAAACGGTGACCAAGCGGGACGCGGTTGGTTACATCCGGTCAAATCTGGAGTTTCACCGCACCCTGTACCTGCGTGCTCAAGCACCCGCGATGCTGGCCATTGCCGAAACGGTCTGGCTGCAACTGGGGCCAACGATGAGAGCGCTTTACGGTCGTCTCAGGCGCACTGAACCACCGCATTATCACAAGCTGATCATCGCTGCCCTCAAGGCCGGGGACGAACCGGGCTTGCGCTTGGCGGTCCGCTCGGACGTGACACAGGGGCTGCGCTTGCTGGTGAGCTGAGCGGCATCCCGCCGACCTTTCGGCGCACAAGATAGAGGGGTTCACTGTCTGGCCTGTTCAGCCCGACTGGGTTACTCTTGAGGCAAATCACAAACAAGAGCAGACCACAGCCATGATCACTCGCCGGACTTTTTCCATTTGCCTTGGATCAACATTGTTGGCCGCCTGCACGGGTGGTGGTGCGCCATCCAGCGCACCTGCTTCCCGAATGCGGGCAGTTCCCAATGCAGGCTGGGATGCCTGGGTCGCCGGGTTCAAGGGCAGGGCGGCATCGCAGGGAATTTCACAATCCACAATTGACCGCGCTTTTCAGGGCGCAGGGTACCTTCCTGATGTGATCGAGCGCGACCGCAATCAGGTAGAGTTCAAGCGTACGCTCGAAGATTATCTGGCCATTGCCGCCTCGGACGAGCGGATCAGCACAGGACAGAAGATGCTGCGGCAATATAACGGGATGCTGTCGCAGATCGAGGCGCAGTACGGAGTAGACAAGGAAATCGTCGTTGCAGTGTGGGGGCTGGAAAGCCGCTATGGCGCGCGTCGCGGCGATGTGCCCGTTGTGTCAGCTCTATCAACACTGGCCTATGATGGGCGACGTGGTCAGTTCTTTGAAAGCCAGTTGATCGCGGCGATGAAGATCCTTCAGAACGGCGACACCACGCCTGACAACATGACCGGCAGCTGGGCCGGTGCGATGGGGCATACGCAGTTCATTCCAACCTCTTACCTCGCTTATGCGGTGGATTTCACCGGCGACGGGCGGCGGGATATCTGGTCGGATGATCCGACGGATTCGCTGGCTTCGACCGCAGCTTATCTGTCGCGTGCAGGCTGGGTGCGGGGGCAGCCCTGGGGGGGCGAGGTCGGAACCATTTCCGGTACTCCGGTGGCCGTGCTGCAACCACAGGTACCCGGGCCGCGCATTGCTGTCTTCCGCAATTTTCAGGTCATCAAACGCTACAACAACTCGGACAGCTACGCGATTGGCGTCGGGCATCTGGCGGACAGAATTGCCGGCGGCGCACCGTTTCAGGCCTCGTTCGGGCCAGATGAAAACGGTCTGACATTGGACGACCGCAAGGAATTGCAACGTCGGCTGACATCCGAAGGGTATGATACGAAGGGCGCGGACGGGGTGATCGGCAAAAACACAACGTCAGCCATCAGCGCGTATCAAAGCGCCAATGGCCTTGCTGTCACCGGAGAGCCCTCGGTCGCATTGTTGCGCAGGCTGGGTGGCTGACGGTTACGCCGCCAACCCTTTTGATCCGATATCGAGGAATTTTTGACGGCGGTCCTGAATCAGGGCTGCCGCGTCTTTGCCGTCCAGTTCCGCCAACATGGCGGTAAGTGCCTCGCGGACGGATTTGACAGTTGCAGGACGATCGCGATGCGCACCGCCCTTGGGTTCAGGGATGATCCGGTCACAAACGCCAAGCTTGTGAAGGTCCTGAGCGGTCAGCCGCAGCGCTTCGGCGGCTTCACGCATCTTTTCTGCATCTTTCCACAGGATTGACGCGCAGCCTTCCGGCGAGATCACCGAATAGACCGAATGTTCCAGCATCGCCACGCGGTTGGCGGTGGCAAAGGCCACGGCTCCGCCCGAGCCGCCTTCGCCGATGATGACCGACACTAGGGGCACACCGATCTTCAGGCACATCTCGGTCGACCGGGCAATCGCTTCGGACTGACCGCGTTCCTCGGCGCCTTTGCCGGGATAGGCGCCGGCAGTATCGATCAGTGTGATCACCGGCAGGCCAAACCGCCCGGCCATCTCCATCAGGCGGACCGCCTTGCGATAACCTTCGGGCCGGGCCATGCCGAAATTTCGCTCGATCCGCGATTTGGTGTCGCTGCCTTTTTCATGGCCGATTACCATGACCGGTTGATCGTTGAAACGTGCAAGCCCGCCAATCACGGCCAGATCATCGGCAAAATTGCGATCTCCGGCCAAAGGGGTAAATTCGGTGAACAGGGCATTGACGTAAGCGCTGCAATGCGGGCGTTCCGGATGTCGGGCGACCTGGCATTTCCGCCAAGGCGTCAGGTCGGCATAAAGCTCACCCAGAAGCTTGGCGGCTTTGGCGTCCAAAGCGGCGGCTTCTTCGGTTACGTCCATCTCTTCGTTGGTGCGGGCCAGCGCACGCAGTTCTTCAGCCTTGCCTTCAATCTCGGCCAGTGGTTTTTCGAAATCCAGATACTGGGTCATGACGCCTCTCAACGCGAAAGTTCCCTGCTATATGGCCTGACGATGCTCCGGATGCAACTCAGCAAGATCTGTGTGTCGAAGATGTTCGATTTCAGGTGGGCGAATAGAAAAACGGATACTGGTGGACACCGCCAATAAAGACAGCGTGCTGCGTGCGCAGGCCTGCACCCATGATAGCCTTGCCGCGAAGTCTGACCCTATGATCCACCCGACACAGCGCCCAAGGATGTGCTGGCTGAAACCTGCCTGCCGTTGAAGCAGGTCAACTGGGCCAAAGAACGGGATAGAGTGAGGCCACAAGCAGCACCGCCATTGTCCAGTTGAACACAACCAACCGGCGCGGGTTCGTCAGCACCCGCGACATCTGCTGACCAAGAAAGGTCCATGTGCTCACCGACGGCAGGTTGACCGCCCCGAAAACCAACGCAACGAGGGCAATTGCATGCAGGGTCTGATTGGGTGTGTAAGCGGTTGTGGCGGTCAGGGCCATGGCCCAGGCTTTGGGGTTCACCCACTGAAAGGCGGCGGCCTGTAGAAACGTCATGGGAGTCCCCGCTGCCAAAGCGCCCCCGGCTGGTGCGGCATGTGCGATCTTCCATGCCAGATACAGCAGATAGATCACCGACACGATCTTCAGCACTGAATGGCTGACCGGATATCGGTCAAAGACCTGAACCAGCCCTGCACCAACCAGCAGCACCATGAGCGTGAAGCCAAGGCCAATGCCCAGCATATGCGGGATCGAACGCCGAAAGCCGAAATTCGCACCCGATGCCATCAGCATCAGATTGTTCGGCCCGGGCGTAATGGATGTCACGAAGGCAAAGGCGATGAGGGCCAGAAGGATGTCGTAAGTCATACTGCGAAGTATCGTCCGACCGGCAGCAAATGAAATTGCTTTTTCGTGCGCGTTTCTGCTATTTTTGCAACTTGTGATGAAGAATGATCATATAAATCGCCAGATATTGCATGAACTGACCCGTGATGGGCGTATCAGCAACCTGGAATTGGCCGAACGGGTCGGGCTGTCGCCTTCCGCCTGCCTGCGTCGCGTTCAAGAGCTTGAGAAAGCCGGCGTGATCACCGGCTATCGTGCGGTTTTGAACCCGGCGTCGATGGGTGTCGGCTTTGTCGCCTACATCGGCGTTGGTCTTGGCGAACACACAAAAGCGGCGCAGGAGGGGTTTGAACGGGCTCTGCAACAAGCCCCCGAAGTGGTCGAATGCCACAACATCACCGGTACGATCGAATACCTGCTGCGCGTCGAATGCGCCGACTTGTCGTCCTACAAGACCTTCCATACCGAGGTGCTGGGAACGCTGCCACATGTTACGTCGATCACTTCCTATGTGGTCATGGGGTCGCCCAAGGATCTGCGTGCGTAACCTCTGAAATTGTGAAGCCGCACTCTCTTGCAGCGCCAATTTTCAGAGCCTAGTGTCACTGTAATGACGTTGCCAGGGGATACGCCCAGCCAAAACGGCACGCAAACAGGGAGATTACGATGAAACTCGTTCGAACAGTGGCGACCGCAGTTGCCATGTCGGTAGTTGCCGGGGCCGCTTTGTCTGCACCGCTGAAACTGCAACCTGCCAATCCACAGCCTTCTCCGAAGGCAGGGTTGAATGTCAAATACATTGGCACAGGCAATCAACACAAGAAGATCCGGGATCTGAGTCAGGCAAAAAGCATGCTGTCTCAGGCAAAGCCCGGAAAGCCGTTGCGTGGGTTGGATTATAGGGACACAAGCAAGGGTGAGGACGTCATGACGTTCGACGAAGCCTATAATGTTGCCGCTGAGGTGACAGGGTATATGCGGTTTAACTCACCGGGCGTTTACGAGCTGGAAACGTGGTCGAATGACGGGATAGAAGCTTGGGTTGGTGGTCAGCAGATCGGCCGCGTAACTGGTATTCAAGGTTGTGAAGCCAATCAACGCACGGAAGTGGAAGTGCCCAAAGCGGGTTGGTATCCGTTGAAGATCGTCTATTTCCAGAAACTGGGAACCTCTTGCCTGATGATGAAGTCAGGAAAGAAGGGTGAGCGCTTCACATGGACGCCCAATGAGGTTTTCGGCCGTTGAAGAGTTTAAAAAAGGGCGCTCGGTCGGGCGCCCTTTTTTATGGCTTAGCTGCTCGCCGCAATCAGTTCGGCCTGTGCCACAATGACTTCGGCCTGCTTGATTGAGGCGATGTCGACAAGACGTCCTTTGTAGACGGTCGCGCCTTCACCGTTGGCTTTGGCCTGTTCCATTGCGGCCAGGATTTCGCGGGCCTCAGAAACGGCCTCATCCGACGGGGTAAAGACCTGATTGGCCAGTGCGATCTGCTTGGGATGGATCGCCCATTTGCCGACCATACCAAGTGTGGCCGAGCGTTTCGCCTGAGCGATGTACCCTTCATCATCGCTGAAATCCCCGAATGGTCCATCCACTGGCAACACCCCATGGGTGCGGCAGGCCGCAACGATGGCGGCTTGGGCCCAGTGCCAGGGATCGGACCAGTGTTTTTCACCCTCGCGCAGCATGTAATAGTTTTCCTGTGTGCCGCCGATGCCCGTGGTCTGCATTCCCATCGAGGCGGCAAAATCTGCGGCCCCAAGGCTCATGGCCTGCAAACGGGGTGAGGAGGCTGCGATCTCTTCCACATGCGCGATACCGGCAGCGGATTCGATAATGACCTCGAAGCTGATCGGTTTGGTCCGGCCCTTGGCGCGTTCAATGGCGGTGACAAGGGCATCCACGGCATAGACATCTGATGCACAACCGACTTTGGGAATCATGATCTGGTCCAGACGGTCGCCTGCCTGCTCCAACACGTCGACAACGTCACGATACCAATAGGGGGTATCCAATCCGTTGATGCGAACGGACATGTATTTATTGCCCCAATCAACAGTATTCAGCGCTTCGATGACGTTGGCGCGGGCTACATCCTTGTCCGAAGGCGCAACCGAATCCTCAAGGTCAAGGTTGATCACATCCGCAGCAGAAGCTGCCATTTTCGGGAACAGTTTGGTATTCGACCCCGGACCAAACAGTTGACAGCGATTGGGTCGTGCAGGCGCGGCGGGTTGGATGCGAAAGCTCATCTGGACCTCGTGTGGGTAATGAAGTTGCGATTTTCTCGCCCAATGAGGTATTAAATTGCGCAACTTGGCGCAAGGGAGATTGTGCATCTGCGGCAATGCGGTTGCAGAATGCAAATTTCCAGCAGAAGATGAGTGGTGATTAAAGATTAATCAATTTGAAAAATTCGAAGAATTTTGCGTCATCCCGCACAAGAGCGCAAGAACATCGCGCGTTAGCTGTGTTTGACGGAGCAGAACGCGAAACGCTCGTTTTGCCGCTTCACTAGCTTAGGCCGGAATCAAAGGAGTGACCGCAATGATCGAGACACCGTACCTGCTGTTTTTGGGCGATGCGCCCGACCAATTGGCGGCCAAAGTGGCTGTGGGCATCAAGGATTGGCGCCCGGAAAACGCCGTCGGCCAATACCGTATGGACGGCTGCAAGGCCGATCTGGGCCTGACCGATATGACCCTGACAGAGGCGAAAGAGGCCGGTGCCAAAACGCTGGTCATCGGCGTGGCCAACCGTGGGGGCGTGATCAGCCAGGAATGGAAAAAGGTTCTGGTCATGGCACTGGAGGAAGGGTTTGACCTTGCCTCCGGCTTGCACAACCTGTTGCGCGATGAACCTGACCTGGTGGCGGTGGCCGAAGCGACCGGTCAAAAGCTGCACGACGTGCGTGTGCCCGAAGTCGATTACCCGATTGCCAACGGGATCAAGCGCAAGGGCAAGCGTTGTCTGGCCGTGGGCACCGATTGTTCGGTCGGCAAGATGTACACCGCAATGGCGATGGATGCTGAAATGCGCAAGCGTGGTATGAAGTCGACCTTCCGCGCGACTGGTCAGACGGGCATCCTGATCACCGGCGATGGTGTGCCGCTGGACGCCGTAGTCGCGGATTTCATGGCGGGCTCAATCGAATGGCTGACACCTGACAACGACGACGATCACTGGGACCTGATCGAAGGCCAGGGCTCATTGTTCCATGTATCCTATTCCGGTGTGACCATGGCACTGATCCACGGCGGCCAGCCGGACGCCCTGATCCTGAGCCATGAACCGACCCGTGAGCACATGCGCGGTCTGCCGACCTATCAGCAACCGTCTTTGGAAACCCTGCGCGACACCGCGCTGGCCCTGGCCAAAGTGGCGAATCCCGATTGTCAGGTCGTCGGCGTTTCCGTCAACACGCAGCACCTGTCCGAAGATGACGCGACGGCGTATCTGGCCAAGATCGAAGCAGACATGGGGCTGCCTGCGACCGATCCGTTCCGCTTTGGTTCAGGCAAGCTGGTGGACGCGCTGGCTGCGATGTGATCTGAGACACGTGCCGGTGGCGGGTTCAACCGCTTCCGGCGTTAGATTTGGAAAAGATGAAGGAGCGGGTGCGTGCGGATAGAGGTCTCTCGCGATGTGTTTCGGCTGGCGCAGGTGTTTACCATCTCGCGCGGGTCACGGACCGAGGCAAAAGTGCTGACGGTTCGGGTGTCGGACGGAACGCATCAGGGCTGGGGTGAATGCGTTCCCTATGCGCGTTATGACGAAACGCTCGAGTCGGTTGAGGCCGAGATTGCCGGCTTGCCTGCGGAGTTCACCCGCCAGTCGCTGATGGACCTACTGCCTGCTGGTGCCGCCCGGAACGCCGTGGATTGCGCCTTGTGGGATCTGGAAAGCAAGCGCGCGGGAAAGCGTGCCTGGGATTTGGCGGGTCTGCCTGTTCCGGGACCAGAGATCACCGCATACACTTTGTCGCTGGACACGCCCGCGGCGATGCAGGCCCAGGCGGCCGAGAACGCGCATCGCCCGCTTCTGAAAATCAAACTGGGCACCCCAGATGACATGCCGCGGCTTGAGGCGGTGCGGGCCGGTGCTCCGAATGCCAAGATCATCGTGGATGCGAACGAAGGCTGGTCGGCCGAGGTTTACGCCGACCTCGCCCCTCATCTGGTACGTTTGGGCGTGGCACTGGTCGAGCAACCCTTGCCCGCCGGGGACGACGACGCATTAATCGGAATGGACCGCCCGGTGCCCGTCTGCGCTGACGAGTCCTGCCATGATCGCGCCAGCCTGTCCGGGCTGATGGGCAAATACGATATCATCAACATCAAACTCGACAAGACCGGTGGCCTGACCGAGGCACTGGAACTTCGCAAAGCCGCAATCGCGGAAGGGTATGACATCATGGTCGGCTGTATGGTTGGCAGCTCGCTTGCCATGGCACCCGCGACACTGTTGGCGCAGGGTGCGATGGTGACGGACCTTGACGGCCCGCTTCTGTTAGCCGAAGACCGCGACACCCCGCTGATTTTTGACGACACCGGAGTTCACCCGCCAGAAGCGGCGCTCTGGGGCTGAGGAGACAAACATGACCCGAACCGTATACGTAAATGGCGAATACCTGCCCGAGACCGAGGCCAAGGTATCCATCTTTGACCGTGGCTTCCTGTTTGCTGATGCGGTTTACGAAGTGACCAGTGTATTGGATGGCAAGCTGATTGATTTCGAAGGTCACGCAGTGCGCCTGAAGCGGTCTCTGGATGAGCTGGAGATGGCCGAGCCCTGCACCAAGGAAGAGCTGCTGGAGATCCACCGCAAGCTGGTTGATCTGAACGGCATCGAAGAGGGCCTGATCTACCTGCAGGTCTCGCGCGGCAGTGACGGTGACCGGGATTTTGTCTTCCCTTCGGCAGATACCAAACCCAGCCTCGTTCTGTTCACGCAGAACAAGCCCGGGCTGGCTGACAGTCCGGCAGCACAGAAAGGTGCCAGGATCATCTCGATCGAGGACATCCGCTGGGGCCGCCGCGACATCAAAACCGTGCAGCTGCTTTACCCTTCGATGGGCAAGATGATGGCCAAGAAAGCGGGCTGTGATGATGCATGGCTGGTCGAAGACGGCTTTGTGACCGAAGGCACCAGCAACAACGCCTATTTCGTCAAGAACGGCAAGATCGTGACCCGCCCGCTGTCCAACGACATCCTGCACGGGATCACCCGCAAGGCCGTGCTGCGCCTGGCGGCCGAAGCGCAGATGGAAGTTGAAGAACGTCTGTTTACCATCGACGAAGCCAGGGAGGCTGACGAGGCGTTCACAACTTCGGCCAGCGCATTCGTGATGCCCGTCGTGGAAATCGACGGAGTCGCGCTGGGTGATGGTACACCCGGGCCGATTGCCAAACGCCTTCGTGAAATTTACCTGGATGAAAGCCGAAAGGCCGCGATCTGAAGAAACACCACGTCGGACGGCGTTGCGGTAAACTGCTGCGGCGCCGTGCCAACATCAGTCGGGTCCGGGGGCAGGACAGGGAGTTTCGCTGTAGGTCTCGCCGAGCATGAGCAGATCACATGCGACTTGCGGCCAAAAAAACAGGTCACTTGCGAAGTTGAGCCGGGACACCGGTCTTGACTGTCGGACCAGTTCCAGCTTTGTCGCAAGAATATGGTTGAAGGCGGGGTTACCCGACTTTGAAAGGGCTCAGGCTTTCCTGAAACTGTTCAATGAATTCAAGTGTCACCAACGACGGTTGCTTCAATATTGGGCGTACCAACGAGAGAGTATGTGTCAGCAATGGCCTGAATGGCCGATAACTCAATCCCCGTGAGGTGTATTGGACGGCATCCAGTTCGCTTACGACCGAGACACCGACACCTTTCAGCGCCAATTCACATGCCGCTGTGAACTGCCTGACCTCAATATGCGAGTTCAATTCGACATTGGCATTTTGAAACACTTTCGAAAGCCGCCCGAAAAAGTCGCTGTCGCGTCGGGTGTGGATGATTTTGCTGTGTGCAAGATCCGCCGGGGTAACTTCGGAAAGGCCTTCCAACTCGTGCCCGGTGGGGAACACGCACACCGTGCGAACGTCGATGTTTCTGCTTTCTACCGCCGGATGACCGTGAAAACTGTCTGTGATTCCGAAATCATACTGCTCGCCAATCATCCATTCGAGAATGCGTTCAGGTCTGTCAGGCTCGATCGTCAGGGTGACACCGGGCCGATCCTTCAAGAAGCTGGCGACGACTTTGGGCAAATGGCTGGTGGCAAATCCAGGTAGGCAGGCGACACGGATGTGCCCTGCTTTGCGTTGTGTGATATCCTGGCTGACATCCGAGATTTGCCTCATGAGTTCGAGAACGCGCTCGACGCTGGGCAAGAGGTAACGAACCTCCTGCGTTGGCACCAATCGGCCCTCCCGGCGATCAAAAAGCTGAAACCCAAGCGATTTTTCTAGATCAGACAGCAGCCTGCTGACAGCTGGCTGGGTCACTCCAAGATCGGTCGCAGCGGCTGTGACAGACCCGTTTTTGGTCACGGCCATTAGGGCCTCCAATTGCCGCACTCTCAGAATTTGACTCATTGTTGATCCCTAGCAACCACGCCAAGTCATAACACTATGTTATTTTTTCACCAAGTAGATAGGCCTTGAATTATATTTCTGTAACGCTAACGTCGTGAAATCGTCATGTGTGCCGTTTACGCGTTGTGGTCGGTATTCAACGAAGCATCAAACCTGATGCATGGGAGGAATCATGAAAAAGAATTTGCTTGGCGCTCTTGCCATCACCACGGCCTTGTCCCCCTTGGCGGCAATGGCGCAAACCGAAGTTCAGTTCTGGCATGCCTTCACCGGTCGCCTTGGTGAGCTTGTCAAAGGACAGGTTGAAGAATTCAACGCCAGTCAGGATGACTTTGTCGTGGTTGAAAGCCACAAGGGCAACTACTCGGAAACCCTGAATGCTGGCATTGCTGCATTCCGTGCCGGTGAACAGCCAAATATCCTGATGGTATTCGAAGTCGGCACGGCGACAATGATGTCAGCCGAAGGTGCGATCAAGCCGGTCTATGAAGTGATGGCGGAAAGCGGCGCGTCATTTGATCCCGATGCATATATAGGCGCAGTCAAAGGGTATTATACGACGACTGACGGAGAGATGCTGTCTCTTCCTTTCAACTCCTCGACGCCAGTGCTGTGGGTTAACCGCGATGCCATGGAAGCCGCTGGCGTTGATCCGGACACGGATCTGTCCACATGGGAAAAAGTTGGCGAGGTCCTTGAACAGCTGAAGGCGGGTGGCGAGGATTGCCCGCTGGTGACAGCATGGCAAAGCTGGATTCACCTTGAGAACCTGTCAGCCTATCACGACGTTCCGTTTGCATCCCAGGACAACGGTTTTGCTGGTCTGGATACCGAGCTTATGCTGAACGGTCCGGTGCAGGTTGCACATCTGACCGCAATGGGTGACTGGGCCCAGGACGGCAAGTTCATCTACACTGGCCGCAGAAACGAAGGCGGTGCGAACTTCCGGTCAGGCGAGTGCGCATTGTTCACTGAAAGTTCGGCCGGGTACGCTGGCATCAAGGCAGAGGCCGAGTTCGACTTCGACGTGCGTCCGCTGCCCTATTGGGAATCCGTCACCGGTGAGCCGCAAAACACCATCATCGGCGGCGCGTCTCTTTGGGTAATGGCGGGTCATGAGCCCGAAGAATACCGAGGCGTCGGCGAGTTCCTGAGCTTCCTGTCTTCGTCGGATGTGCAGGCGGCGTGGCATCAGAACACCGGTTATCTTCCGATTACCGTCGAAGCCGGCGAAGCCACCCGTGCGGCAGGTTTTTATGACGAAAACCCAGGCACCGACATCGCGGTGATCCAGATGACCGCGAAAGAGCCGACCGCAAACTCGAAAGGCTTGCGTCTGGGTTCGTTCGACCAGATTCGCGGCATCATCGACGAAGAGCTTGAAGCGATCTGGTCCGGTGAGAAAACAGCTCAGGAAGCGATGGACAGCGCGAAGGAACGCGGCGATGCGTTGCTGCGCCGTTTCGAATCCGCCAATCAATAAGTCGTAACTTCATGCGGGCCTTTTCAGGGCCCGCATTTTCTTTCTTCGGTGGGTTTTCAGGATGGAAAAACGCGTCACCTTTCGCGGCTGGCTGTTGCCATTGGCTCTGATTGCCCCTCAGGTCATCATTTCCGCCGTCTTCTTCTTCTATCCCGCCGGTCAGGCCATATGGCAGTCACTGTTCATACCTGATCCGTTCGGGTTGTCGTCCCAGTTCGTGGGGCTGGGCAACTTTGAATTCCTACTGAGTGACAAGTTTTATCGCGCCTCTTTCGTGACAACGGCAGTGTTTTCCACGCTGGTTACGCTGTGCTCGATGATCCCTGCCTTGTTTCTTGCGGTCATCGCGGATCGATTGATCAAAGGGTCCGGGGTCTATCGGACTTTGCTGATCTGGCCCTACGCTGTCGCTCCTGCCGTTGCGGGTGTTTTGTGGCTGTTCATGTTCAACACGCGCGTCGGCGTCGTGTCATGGTATCTCAGCCAGCTTGGTTATGACTGGAACCACGTTCTGAACGGCACCGAAGCTATGGGGCTGGTGGTCGTTGCCTCCGCCTGGGGGCGCATAAGCTATAACTTCCTGTTCTTTTTCGCTGCCCTGCAATCCGTTCCTAGATCCGTGATCGAGGCGGCGGCGATTGACGGCGCGCATTTCTGGCGCCGGTTCTTTACGATCGTGCTGCCGTTGCTGTCGCCGACGGCGTTCTTCTTGCTGGTGGTGAACGTCGTTTATGCCTTTTTCGAAACCTTTGGCGTGATCCACACAATCACCGGTGGCGGGCCGCAACAATCGACGACAATTCTTGTCTACAAGGTTTTCTCAGATGGGTTTGTGGGACAGGACCTCGGCTCGTCTTCGGCGCAATCGGTCATCCTGTTGATCGTCGTTGGTCTGTTGACGGTCATCCAGTTCAAATACGTGGAAAAGCGGGTGCATTACTGATGGCGTCCCAACAACACGGAATGGTCGAAAAACGCGGCGCGGGCATCTGGTTGTCCCATGCTTTGATGATCCTCGGTGTCCTGATCATATTTTTCCCCATATGGCTTGCCTTTGTGGCCTCGACCGTGACCCAGGCCGAGATCGTCTCACCGCCGATGCCAGTTGTGCCCGGCGATCAGTTCTGGGTGAACTACAAAGCGGCGCTGTTCTCGGGGGTAAACGTGCCCGTGGCAACGATGCTGTTCAACAGTCTGGTGATGGCGATTGGTATTGCAGTGGGAAAAATCGCCATCTCGTTGCTGTCGGCTTTTGCAATCGTTTATTTTCGGTTTCCAGGGCGAACGACGTTCTTTTGGTTGATCTTCCTGACGCTCATGCTGCCGGTCGAAGTCCGCATTGTTCCGACGTTCGAAGTTGTCGCCGGATTCGGTATGCTCAACAGCTATTACGGGCTGATCTTTCCTCTGATCGCCTCAGCCACGGCAACCTTCCTGTTCCGTCAGTTCTTTTTGACGATCCCGGATGAGCTGGCCGAAGCCGCCCGGGTGGACGGGGCCCGCCCGATGCGATTCTTTATTGATATTGTGGTGCCGATGAGCCGGACCAACATCGCGGCGCTGTTCGTGATCCTGTTTATCTATGGCTGGAACCAGTACCTTTGGCCGCTGCTGATCACGACTGATCCCGAGATGAATACAATCGTGATGGGTATCAAACAGATGTTTCCGTCCGGCGACGACTTTGCGCATTGGCCGACGATCATGGCGACGTCCATTCTGGCGATGATCCCGCCGGTCATTGTGGTGGTTTCGATGCAAAAGCTCTTTGTCCGAGGCCTTGTCGATAGTGAGAAGTAAGAAATGGCAACAGTTACCTTAGAGAATGTCAAAAAGAGCTTTGGCCCGACGGATGTGATCCACGGTGTTGATGTCGATATCGCCGATGGAGAGTTCATCGTGATCGTCGGCCCGTCAGGCTGTGGTAAATCTACGTTGTTGCGGATGGTGGCGGGGCTGGAAACGGTCACGTCCGGGGAAATCTGGATCGGCGGTGAGCGCGCCAATGACAAAGAGCCGATGGATCGCGACATTGCGATGGTGTTCCAGAACTACGCGCTCTATCCGCACATGTCCGTGCGTCAGAACATGGGATATGGCCTGAAGATCGCTGGATTACCCAAGGCTCAGATCGATCAAAAGGTGACCCAGGCGGCAAAACTGTTGCAGCTCGAACCTTTGCTGGATCGCAAACCCAGGCAGTTATCAGGCGGTCAGCGTCAGAGGGTGGCGATGGGGCGGGCCATTGTCCGCGAGCCTGCGGTTTTCCTGTTTGACGAACCGCTCTCGAACCTCGACGCCAAGCTTCGTGTTCAGATGCGTCTGGAAATACGCGAGCTTCAGGAAAAGCTGGGTATCACGTCACTTTACGTTACGCACGACCAGGTCGAAGCAATGACAATGGCCGACAGAATGATCGTGATGAATGGCGGTATTGCCGAGCAGATCGGCACGCCGCTGGAAGTCTATGAAACCCCGCATACGCTGTTCGCCGCGCAATTCATCGGCAGCCCGGCGATGAACATTTTTGAAGCGCGGCGCGAAAACGGGACCATCAAGATCGGAGAAATCGAAGTCGGACCCTCTCAGGGTGCAGACAGCGCCGTGAAGCTTGGCATAAGACCAGAGCATCTGGTGTTGAATGACAATGGCCCACTTGAAGCGGCGATTCAGATGGCTGAACCGCTTGGGGCCAACACGTTGCTGCACGGTCACCTTTCTGGCACCGCAAGCGCGATCACGGCGAGCCTTCCCGGCGTCCACCCGATCGAGGGACGCCACCCGGTTATGCAGTTCTCGGTCGCACCAGAGAACATGCATTTGTTTGACCACGTGACGGGCAAAAGGCTGGAAGGCTGATGGTGTTTCAGCATGTTGAAGCCTTTCGTGGTGGTGAAAACCTGATCCGGGTTGTTGGCCATCGGGGGGCACGAGGTGTGTTACCTGAAAACAGCATGGTGGGCTTCGACTTTGCGCTCTCCATTGGTGTCCCGCTTCTTGAGTTTGACGTTGTTCTGACTGCCGATAATGTGCCGGTCATAACGCACAATCATCGCCTGCACGCAGCGAGCTTTCGCGATTCCAATGGCCTGTTTCTGATCGGAGAAGAGCCGAAAGTTTCCGCACTGACTTACGAGCAACTCCGGCAATTTGATATCGGGCGTTTGGACGGGCAATCCGCCTATGGCCAACGCTTCCCGGACCAGGCCCAAATAGATGGCGTCCGTGTTCCAAAGTTGTTGGATCTGCTCGATTTGGTCGATGACCCAAAAAACAGTGATGCCTATCTGATGCTCGAACTGAAGTCGGATCCCGACCTGGCCCATGATGCGCTATACAGGGAGAAATTTGTCGGGAGAGTTCTTCAGGACGTTCGCGGCAAAGGTTTATCTTCGCGCGCGGTCCTGCACAGTTTCGATTGGAATCTCTTGGAGGAATGTCAGCGGCAAGCTCCGGATATGCCGTCATCCTATCTGACGCAACTTCCGGAAAACGCCGACGATGTTGGTGAAGATTCCTCAAAATCCGTTTGCCCGGACTTTCGTGGTCGCCGCGACGAGATTCCAGACTTGGTAAAGCAAGCTGGCGGTTCGCTTTGGTGCCCATATTTTGCGGATGTGACGACTGAAAACGTGACGCGAGCAAAAGAGTTGGGCTTGTGCGTCGCCGTGTGGACGGTCAATGAACACGAAGAGATAGGCAGGATGATAGATCTGCGCGTGGACGCAATCGTATCCGACTACCCCGGGCGGGTTCAAAGACAACTGTCGGACTCTGGCTTCGGTTGGCGCGCAGGGCATCGGTGATCCCGGCGCCCTGAGGGTGACGTGAATGAATTTCTTTCGCCATTTGAAAATTGCCTCAAACAAAGGCTCTTCAGCCCGTTGACGCACAGGACCAGCATGTTTTTACGGCATGACCCTATGAGAGCCTATTCTCAGGAAACCGTTCTTGGGCGCGGTTGACGGAAGTCCGGAATTCCGGAACGAATGCCCAAACGCTGACCTCACTGCTCTGAGCATTGCGCTTGCGGTTGTCGGGACCGTGTTCTGCGCCTTCGGTCGATGAAGAGTAATTGATACCTGCGTACCAATATTCTCAATGCCGTTAGGTATTTCTGGCACCGAGGCTCGGCAATCGCGCTGGCCACAACCGTCATCGACTGGCCGTAAAGCCTGACGGATGGCGCCAAATGCTGAGTCACATTAACAACAATCTTGTGATTGCTGCAGTTCCGTCTCTTTTCCGCCGGAATTTGTGCTGATAAGGGTAAAGTTAAGTGTTGGGGTGGTAGTAAGTGCGAGTGGGCAGATGAGAGCCGGAACAAACGGTCAAATAGCTATTTCCTGGTGTCAGACGGAAATTGACGGGCTTGAAGATGCGCCCCTTTCCTCTTTGATGATCGGAGCATCATGGTCATGGCGTGGACAAGCAATCGTCCTGAGCGAGGCTGTGGAGCAAAGCATTGGAAAAATGGGGAATGCCGGGGGCGTTGCGACCCACGTGAACAGCCACTTTCCAATTGTCCGTGAGGTTTCAGGCCTTGTGTCAGGCATTCTTACCTTTACCAACGGTGCGCAGAAGTTCTCTGCCAGGCTTGTTGTCGATGGCAAGGATACGTCGCGGACTCTCGTGTTTGACGGCGCTTGCCCGCCACGGGATGAAGAGTTCTGGATTGTCGAAGTGACAGAGCTTGCGGCGATCCCGAACCCGCCATTGAAAAGTGACGCGACAGTAGTCTCTTTCCCGATCTCAAATTAGAGTTTCAAGGCAGCGCTACGCGGATTCGACGCTGCGTCGGTCCCGATGTCTGTCTGCCCTGATCGATTTTCTGAACTTTGCTGAATGCTGTGTTGACACCGACGGCATTGCGGCTATAAGCGCGGCTTCATTGGTGTTGGTGGCCCCCGCAAGGGGATGCCTGTCATGGGGGAAACCTCAAGAGGACAACGCCCTTCATAGTGGCCCGTTAGGGCTTCGACAAAACGAAGGAGATCAGCCGTGACCAAACGCACGTCTGCCAAGTACAAAATCGACCGCCGGATGGGCGAAAACATCTGGGGTCGTCCGAAATCCCCTGTCAACCGTCGTGAATACGGCCCCGGCCAGCACGGCCAGCGCCGCAAGGGCAAACTGTCGGACTTTGGTCTGCAGTTGCGCGCCAAGCAGAAGCTGAAAGGCTATTATGGCGACCTGACCGAGAAGCAGTTCCGCCGCATCTACGCCGAAGCCGAGCGTGTGAAGGGCGACACCGGTGAAAACCTGATCGGCCTGCTGGAGCGCCGTCTGGACGCCGTTGTTTACCGCGCCAAGTTCGTTGCAACCGTCTTTGCCGCGCGCCAGTTCGTGAACCACGGCCACGTCAAAGTGAACGGCAAGCGGGTCAACATCCCGTCCTACCGCGTCAAAGAAGGCGACGTGATCGAGGTGCGCGACAAGTCCAAGCAACTGGCTGTTGTCCTCGAAGCTGCCGCGCTGGCCGAGCGCGACGTTCCTGACTACATTGACGCCGACCACTCGAAAATGACCGCGACTTTCGTGCGCGCTCCGTCGCTGGGCGACGTGCCGTACCCGGTCATGATGGAACCGAACCTGGTCGTCGAATTCTACGCCAAGAACTAATCTTCGCAGCACCCGAATTCCGAAAGGCCGCGCTTTTTGCGCGGTCTTTTTTGTTTGATGGGGACTCTGCCGCCATCGCAACGGCCCGCGCCTTCCCTGAGGGTTATTGGCCAGATAAGGTGCGGGTCAGATCGGCAGGGGTCTGCCTTCGGCAATCGCTTCCATTGCGAAATACGATGTCACGCTGTCCAGCTCGACCTTTTCGATCAATCGCTGATAGACCTTGTCATAAGATGTCATATCCTGTGTTACGACTTTCAACTGATAGTCGTAATCTCCTCCGATCCGATGAAAATCCACGACTTCCGGGATCGTGAGAACGTGGCTCCGAAACGCTTGCAGCCACTGAGCGGAATGATGTCGTGTGCGGAGCATGACAAAGACCACAAGGCTCAAACCCAGTTTTTCACGCGCGATGCGGGCCGTGGACCCTATCAGAACGCCGTTTTCGTTCAGGGCCTTCAAGCGCCGCCAGCAAGCGTTTTGAGAAAGTCCCACACGATCCGCCAATTCGCGCTGCGACAGGGTGGCGTCCTTTTGCAGTTCTTTCAGAATGCGCGTGTCAATTTGATCTAATTTTGATGTCATAACTGATCATATGACACAAAATTTTTAAAATCGACGCAAAGATAGGTGAAGTTTTTGCGGCTCGAAAATATCACATTGGTAGGGCAGTAAGGAGCCAATGTAATGACCCTGTCCAAATTTCGTGCGGAACTCTGTTCCACCACTCACAATTCAAATCTGCGCGATGGGCTGATCGGCGAGAACGTTCTGATCCCGGGTCTGCATGGAGACGTGCCGCTTGTCTATGCGGATTACGTCGCTTCGGGCCGCGCATTGCGGCAGGTCGAGGATTTTGTGGCGCAGGATGTATTGCCGTTTTACGCAAACAGTCACACCGAGGCCTCCTACTGCGGATCCTACATGACACGTCTGCGCCGCGAAGCGCGGGCAGAAATAGCCCGCATTGTTGGTGCTCGGGAAGAGGACGCGGTGATCTTTACCGGGTCTGGCGCCACTGCGGGGCTCAATCGGTTGGTCAGCCTGCTAGGGGTGGCAGAGGCTGACCAGCCGATTGTCTTAATCGGTCCGTATGAGCATCATTCGAATATTCTGCCGTGGCGCGAAAGCAAAGCACGTGTCATCGAGATTCCCGAGGCCGAGGGTGGTGGTGTGGACCTACATGCGCTGAAAGCCGCGCTGGAGGCCCATGCGGATGCCGATTTGGTGGTCGGATCATTTTCCGCCGCGTCCAACGTGACTGGTATTATCACCGATCCTGATCCGGTCACGCGAATGCTCAAGGCGCATGGTGCTTTGGCCGTTTGGGACTATGCCGGTGGCGGGCCTTACCTGCCGATGGACATGGGGCCCGAAGGTGCCCGCAAGGATGCGATCGTGGTTTCGCCGCACAAGTTTCCCGGTGGCCCGGGCGCGTCAGGCGTTTTGGTTGTGAACCAATCTGCCGTGAAACGGACCTGTCCTAGCTGGCCGGGCGGTGGAACCGTCAGCTTCGTATCACCGTGGCGGCATGACTACAGTGCCGATCTGGCCACAAGGGAAGAGGCCGGGACACCCAACGTGATCGGAGACATTCGTGCGGCGCTGGCCTTCATCGTCAAGGATGTCGTCGGAACGGACGAAATCGCCCGGCGTGAGGTGCAGTACAATCAAATGGCGCTGGAAGGGTGGAAGAACAACCCGAACCTCACCCTGCTTGGGGTCGAGAGCGCGCATCGTCTGCCGATCTTCTCTTTCCTGGTGCGCGGCAATGCGGGTCAGCCTGTGCATCAGCAATTGTTCACGCGGATGCTCAGCGATATCTACGGCATTCAGGTGCGGGGCGGCTGTGCCTGTGCAGGACCCTATGCTCACCGCTTGCTGGGGATTGATCAGGCAACGTCAGAGGCGCTGCACGCTGCCTTGTCCGCAGGGGAAGAAATGAAAAAGCCCGGTTGGGTGCGACTGAATTTCTCGTATCTGATGAGCGAGGAAACGGTTCGGTTCATCATCGACAGCGTCAATGACCTGTCACACCGGACCGAGGAGTTCGCGCCATACTACAACGCCGACCCGACAACCGCGCGCTTCAAAGCCGCATGAGGGAATTGTCGCTTTTCTCAATCCGTTGAGACAGGTATGAGAGGCCCATTCAACGGAGCCTCTCATGACCAAGATCACCCCACAACCCGGCATTATGGACATCGCGCTGTATCAGGGCGGCCAGTCGCATGTGGCCGGTGTGGAGCATGTGATCAAGCTGAGCTCGAACGAGAACCCGTTCGGACCAAGCCCCAAAGCGATTGAGGCAGTGCGCGACACCGCTGCCACCCTGCACCGTTATCCCGGCACCGACCATGCAAGCCTGCGCGAGGCGATCGGCGTACGCCACGGACTGGACCCTGCGCGGATCATCTGCGGTGTCGGCAGCGACGAGGTTTTGCAATTCGTCGCTCAGGCCTATGCGGGGCCGGGGGACGAGGTGATCTATACCGAGCACGGGTTTTCCATGTACCCGATCATCGCCCGTATGGCCGGTGCGACGCCGGTCATGGTGGCCGAGCGTGACCGCAAAGTGGATGTGGCGGCTATTCTTGCCGCTGTGACGGGGCAGACGCGGATCGTGTTTGTCACCAATCCCGGCAATCCAACCTCGACCATGATCTCGAACGACGAACTGGAACGTTTGGCGCTGGGTCTGCCCAACACTTGCCTGATGGTTCTGGATGGCGCTTATGCCGAATTTGTCGACGGGTTCGATGGCGGGGCGTCGCTGGTTGACGCCCATGAGAATGTGATCATGACGCGCACCTTCTCAAAAGTGTACGGGCTGGGCGGTATGCGTGTCGGCTGGGGCTATGCACATCAACCGATCATCGACGTGCTGAACCGGGTGCGCCAGCCGTTCAACCTGTCGCTGACAGCCTTGGCAGCAGCTGAAGCCGCGGTGAACGATGTCGAGTTTCTCTCTTTCTGCCAATCCGAGAATGCGCGCTTGCGTGTATGGCTGGCGGATGAGTTGGCAAAAGTCGGTGTTCCGTCGGATCCGTCCTGTACCAACTTCATTCTTACACGTTTTGCCGATCAGGCCGAAGCCGAGGCCTGCGATGACTACCTGAAAACGCAGGGTTTGATTGTCCGCCGGGTTGCAGGCTACAACCTGCCGAACGCCTTGCGGATCACCGTGGGCGACGAAGAAGCGTGCCGCCGTGTGGTTGCGGCGATCACTGCATTCAAAGAGGGCGCAGCATGAGCCAGATTTACGACCGCGTTGCGCTGATCGGGCTGGGGCTGATTGCTTCGTCCATGTTCTGGGCGATAAAACGTGCGGGTCTGGCCGGGGAAGTGACGGGTTATGCCCGGTCCGAGGAGACCCGAGAAACAGCACGCAGGATCGGACTGTGTGACCATGTTTGCGACTCGGCACGCGATGCGGTCGAAGGTGCCGATCTTGTTGTCCTGTGTGTGCCTGTGGGGGCTATGGGCGCAGTTGCAAAAGAGATTGCACCTGTGCTGAAGCCCGGTGCGACCGTTTCGGATGTGGGCTCGGTCAAGCGGGACGTCATTCGGGCGGTGCAGCCGCATATCCCCGACGGCGTGCACTTCATACCCGCGCACCCCTTGGCTGGGACCGAGCATTCCGGCCCTGAGTCTGGATTTGCCGAGCTGTTTGACAATCGCTGGTGTCTGTTGGTCCCGGTCGAGGGTTCGGACCCGGATGCCATTGCCCGCCTGCGCGCGCTTTGGGAGGGCATGGGGTCATATGTTGATGAAATGGATGCGGATCACCATGATCTGGTCCTTGCCGTAACCTCTCATGCGCCACACCTGATTGCATACACGATGGTTGGCGTGGCCGACGATCTGCGACGGGTGACCGATAGCGAAGTCATCAAGTATTCGGCCGCCGGCTTCCGGGACTTCACCCGGATTGCCGCGTCCGACCCGACCATGTGGCGGGATGTGTTCCTGTCCAACAAGGATGCCACGCTGGAAATCCTGGGCCGGTTCACAGAAGAGCTTTTTGCCCTGCAACGCGCCATCCGTACCGGGGACGGTGATCATTTGTTTGACTACTTCACCCGCACCCGTGCTATTCGTCGCGGCATTATCGACGCGGGGCAGGACACGGATGCACCGGACTTTGGGCGGGGGAAGGCAAGTTCATGAGAGTGCGCTGGGGGCATATTCTGATCGGGGTCGCATCTTTGGGTGCTGCGACGGTTCAGGCAGCGCCCCTTGACCAGTCTTTGGTGCCTCTCATGCGTCCCTCGCTTGTTCAACAGGCTGCCAGCACGCCTATCGCCTTTGAAGTCGCCAAACGGCGCCCGGTTTCGCGCCCGGTTTCGCCGCAAGTCACGGCTGCAGCGGCGCGCCCGTCGGAACTGCCACTTCTGGGACCGGACACGTCCTTGATGCCTTATTTGCGACCCGAGTCGGTCGAGCAGCAGGTATTGTTCAAAAGGAGCAAGCTGCGCAAAGGGTCTGTTTGCGGGGATATTGCCATTCAAGGCAAGCCTGTTGGCCGTGTGGGCAGCAAGAATTCAGCCTGCGGTGTCAAGGATGCGGTGCAGATC
Source organism: Ruegeria sp. AD91A (assembly GCF_003443535.1). Taxonomy (GTDB): domain Bacteria; phylum Pseudomonadota; class Alphaproteobacteria; order Rhodobacterales; family Rhodobacteraceae; genus Ruegeria. The sequence goes on from NZ_CP031946.1 coordinate 3,623,823, forward strand.
ACCTCGGTTTCGGGTGTGGTGCTCAGCCGTCCCTCGACTATGGATTGTGGCACCGCCAGTGCGTTGAACAAGTGGGTCGACAAGACCGTCAAACCCACCTTCAAACGCCGGGGCCCTGTGGTCGAATTGCAAGTCGCAGCCCATTATGCCTGCCGAACCCGCAACAACCGCAAAGGCGCGAAGATATCCGAACATGGCAAGGGGCGTGCGATCGATATCTCAGGTTTCAAAATGGCCGACGGTGAGGTGGTGACCGTCCTGAACGGGTGGCGCAAGAACCCGTCTCAGAAACAGCTCAAGAAGATCTGGCGCGGGGCGTGCGGCCCGTTCGGCACCGTGCTGGGGCCAAATTCAGATCGTTATCACAAGGACCACTTTCACCTTGATACGGCCCGCTACCGCAGCGGACCCTACTGCCGTTAACGCAGGATCAGGCGCGGGGCGGGGCCCAGAGGCAATGGCCCCAGTGCCACGAAACCATCCCGAAAGTTCAGTTGCAGGTCCAAGGCGTTGGGGTTGCCGCCCAGCCCCGCCAAAAAGTTCAGTGCCCGGGTAACGGGATTCACCGCCTGATCGGGCAGGGCGCCCGCCGCATTTGCCATGGCGATCATGTCGCGCCAGTTTTCGGCTTTGACGGCGATCTCTCCGGTCGGGATGCCTTGTGCGTCCACATCCAGATCGCCGGTCGCAAACAGGCGCAACTCACCCCATTTGATCTCGACCAGACGCAGATCAATGGCGACGGGCTGCGGTCGGCTGTCTTCCAGGGCGGACCGGTCCCAAACCTTGTCGAAAGTGGTGACCATATCCAGTTCCAGCGTTTCAAAGCTTTGTGGTAACGAATTGGCGGAATGCATCAGGGCCCGCAGTTTTTCCCCCGGTGTGAACCCATCCGCGCGGGCTGTGATGGCATAGGCTTCTGAAACTGGCGTTTGTTCCATCATCAGGCTCAGCGTGTCTCCGGAGGCCAGCTTGGTGGTGTTTTCCGTTACCGACCATGCCCCCGCCGTCAAAGCCATTTTTTCCGGCACGAGCGAGACGCCCGGCTGCAATTGCAGCTCGGCAAGCAATTCGTCAGCCACAATTGTTGATGTCTGGTCGAAGTATGACAGGCGTTGCGGCGTGTCTGCGAAGCGCAATACCTGACGACCGGGCCAGATGGCGGGGCTTTTGAATTCGATCCAGTCCGCGCTCCATGCAGTGCCATTTACCGGGTCGGCCAACGCCGGATTGTTCAGACGGGTCATGTGGTGGGTTGGATACCCGGCGGTTGCGACATCCGAGAAATCCGCCTGCCAGCCGCGTGCCTCCTGCTGGTCGAACCAGCCAGTGATCGCAGAGCGCAGGCCATACCCGGCCACGAACCAATATGCGCTCCACGCAATGGTAACAAAAATCAACACTCGTATCAGACGCATCCGAAATGGTCCTTTTTCCTGCCTTGGAATTGATGTTTATAGGTCGAAACAGGCAAGGACCAGTGCAATGACGATGTGGGTTTTCGGATATGGATCGCTGCTGTGGAATCCGGGCTTTCCGGTGGCGCGCAGTGAACGCGCGACGCTGCACGGGTTTGCCCGGTCCTTCTGCATGAGTTCGATCCACCACCGCGGGACAGAGGAAAAACCCGGTCTGGTGCTGGCACTGGACGAACAGGAGAACGCGAGTTGCACGGGTTTGGCCCTTGCGGTCAAGGCGGGTCACGAAGACCGAACGCTGCAAGAGCTGCGCGAGCGCGAGTTGATTTCATCGGCTTATGTCGAACGTATGTTGGATGTGCATCTGGAAAGCGGAGACATCGAAAATGCCGTGACCTATGTGATCGATGCCGACCACGTCCAGTATTGCGGTGGGATGGCGTTGGAGGAACAGGCCCGGATCATCGCACATGCGGTCGGCGGGCGTGGTCCGAATAACGAATACCTCTACAACACTGCCGAACATCTGGCCGAGATCGGCCTGCGTGATCACGATCTTGAGTGGTTGGCGCAACGGGTCCGCAGTATCACCGCATAAACTCTTGGCGTCGCGAGCGGAATGTCGCTAGATTCGACGCAAAGCAGGCAAAAATCGGGAACCACGCGCATGGCGCAGGCACATCAGGGCGCGAGACCTCATTTCTCGCATCCAATTCGACAAATTCTGTTGATGTTGATGGCGATCGGCCTGTCCGGGCTGGGGGTGTTTCTGGCGCTTCCATACGTATTGCCGGTTTTTTATGCCAATCCGTATCTGAATGGCTTCATCCTGATTGTGTTCTTTATCGGCGTCTTCGCCTGTTTTTATCAGGTTACGCAGCTGATCGGGTCCGTACGTTGGATCGAAGCCTTTGTTGGCGGTGTTGTTCGCGAAGATGCTCGAACACCACAGTTGCTGGCGCCTTTGGCTTCGCTGCTGCGCGAGCGAGGCGCGCGCTCGCAGATCAGCTCCACCTCTACCCGGTCCATTCTGGATTCCGTGGCAGAGCGGGTCGAAGAAGAACGGGAAATCACACGTTATATCACCAACGTGCTGATTTATCTGGGTCTACTGGGTACATTCTTTGGTCTGGCGACAACCGTTCCGGCCATTGTTGACACCATCCGCAGCCTGAACCCGCAGGAAGGCGAGGAGGGTCTGGCTGTTTTCAATCGCCTGATGACGGGGCTCGAGGCACAGCTGCAAGGAATGGGCGTCGCGTTCGGATCGTCTTTGCTGGGTCTGGCGGGGTCTCTTGTCGTTGGTCTGCTCGAGGTCTTTGCCGGGCACGGTCAGAACCGGTTCTATCGCGAACTCGAGGAGTGGCTGTCGTCGATCACCCGCGTTGGATTTGCAGGTGGCGAAGAGGGCGGGGCAGAGATCGCCGTACTGACCCCTGTGCTGGATGCCATGTCAGAGCAGATGGATGCGTTACAGCATCTGTTTGCGGCTCAGGAAAGTGAAAGGGCGGAGGTTTCGGCCAAATTAGGGCAACTGGTCGATGTCATCGGTGAGATGAACAATCGCCAGGCCAATACCGAAAGTGTAACTTCTGCTTTGGAACGCGTGGCGCTTGGGCAGGACGCCCTGCTGGATCACATGCGCGATCATGGCGCAGGCGATGGCATCGATGCCGAAAGTCGGATGCGCCTGCGCTCGATGGATGTGCAACTGCTGCGTATTCTTGAAGAGATTTCGGCGGGTCGGCAGGAAAGTATGAACGAATTCCGCAAGGATATCGAACTGCTGGTCAAGGCCCTGACCCTGCCGCGGGGTGCCGTGCGCACCACGCCGGAAGGAGAATAACCCATGGCGCTGTCCCGCCGCACCGGACAACGATTCCAGGGCTCGGTCTGGCCCGGTTTCGTGGACGCGATGACGGGGCTTTTGATGGTGCTGACCTTCGTTTTGACCATCTTCATGGTGATTCAGTTCGTGTTGCGCGAAACCATCTCGGGGCAGGAAGACGAACTGACGACATTGGCAGACGAAGTTGCAGCGCTTGCGGGCGCGCTGGGTTTGGAAGAACGTGAAAACAGTCGCTTGCAGGCAAGGCTGGGTGCGTTGAACACGACACTGTCGCAAGCCGAAGACGATCTGGCGCAAGCGCAGTCACTGATCGTTTCGCTGAGTACCGAACGCGACCGTCAGGCCGCCGCGCTGGATCAGGCGCAGACCCGTATCACGAACTTCGAAGCACAGGTTGCCGCTCTGCTTGCCGAACAGGAACAGGCTTTGGGCGACATTGCCGCGCTTGAGACACAGCGCGAGCAATTGCTGACAGAGCAAGAGGCGCTGAACCTCGCCCTTGCACAAAGTCGGGACGAAATTGATGCGCAGACCGAAGCTGCCCGTTTGGCTGCCGCCCGCCGCGAGGCGCTGGAAGCACTGGTGGCCGATCTGGAGCAAAGCGGCGAAGAGCGTGCCGCGGAAATCACGGCCCTTGAACAGCAACTGAGCGATAAGGAAGCCGCCCGTCTGGCCGAAGCTGCTGCTGCTGAGGCATTGCGAAACCGCCTTCAGGATGCAGATGCCGAGCTGACGGCCATGACCCTGGCGCTGGAGTCGCAACGCAAAGAGGCCGAAGATACATTGACTCTTCTGGCTGCCGCGCAAGCCGCACGGGCCGAACTTGAGCGACAGTTCGGAGACGTAAACCCTGATGAATTGCGAGCCCAGCTTGAAGCCGCCTTTGAGGCGCAAACGCAAGCGCAGGCGGATGCTGATGAGCAACGCACTCTGGCCGAACAGAGGCAAGCTTTGCTGGCTCTGGCCGAGTCGACCTTGTCGGAGGAGAAAGAAATCTCTGCCGAGGCAAAACGTGAGGCGGCCCTGCTGAACCAGCAGATTGCAGCCCTGCGCGGGCAGTTGGGGTCGTTGCAGGCTTTGCTGGACGATTTCGAAGACCGAAACGCTGCTGCCGAGGTGCAGATACAAACGCTGGGACAGGACCTGAACGCTGCATTGGCGCGGGCCGCATCTGAAGAACGCAGGCGGCGCTTGCTGGAAGAAGCGGAACGCCTGCGCATTGAGGCCGAGGCCGAGGCCCTGGCTGGCCAGAACGAAGAACTTGCCGCCAAGGCGGAAGACCTGCAACGCTATCGCTCGGAATTCTTCGGACGTCTGCGGGATGTCCTTGGCGAACAGGAAGGCGTGCGGATCGAAGGTGATCGCTTTGTGTTCTCGTCCGAAGTTTTGTTTCCGACGGGATCAGCGGTGCTGTCCGCAGAAGGGCGGCAGGAGGTTGCCAAGGTCGCCAATATCCTACGCAGTGTCGCCGCCGAAATCCCGCCTGGTCTGAATTGGGTGATCCGGGTCGACGGTCATACCGACAACGTTCCGCTGACTGGTTCGGGCCGATACCGGGACAATTGGGAACTCAGCCAAGGTCGCGCGTTGTCTGTTGTGCGCTATATGGTCGACGCGTTGGGCATTCCACCCAACCGCTTGGCGGCAAACGGGTTTGGTGAATTCCAGCCGGTCAACCCGGCTGACACACCCGAGGCACGGGCACAGAACCGCCGGATCGAGTTGAAACTCACGGAAAGATAGCAAAATCCTTGCTCTTGCCCGGTTAATCCGCGTGAATGGGGCAACCGATTATCGTCTGCCGAAGCGAAAGCTTTGATCTGGTGTGCCCACGAAGCATCGGGGCACCACCGGGTAATCCTCGGTCAGAAAATACGCATAGGTTCCTGACGGGTATTCTGCTGAAACGGTAAAGGCGCCGTTACATTGGTCCAAGTTGCCGTGACCCTGAACATAAGCGTAATCCTCGTTGAAGGTGCCGTCATGTCGCCCGTCCGGTGCATTGCCACCCGGACGGTTACCTGATTTCAGACGATAGGACGACGTCATTTCGGTCACTTTGCCCCCAACAACACCGGTCACAGCATAGATAGGGAAGCCATCTGCGGCGTAGCCGATCAACGGTGAGTGCTCGGACGGTGACCATCCCAGAAGTTCGACCTGCCCTGTCGGTACACCGTGATAGTGATACTTTCCGTTTGGCTGTACGTGGGCATGGTTGGCGTCCAGCCCCAAAGAAATGGCACCTCCCAACGCGTTGTAGGACCACCCGGAGCGGGGGTCGCCATGCCAGAACTCGGCCGCCAGCGGGTCAAACACAACCCCGTTGAGTGACACGCCAAAGTTCCACCCCATTTGCAACGGCGTGATTGCGCCTTTGGCTATGGGTTTCGCGGGCAATTTCAACCTAACCTTCTGCTGTTCGATCTGGTGCGGATTGCCTTGGTTTGGAAACGGACCAACCAGATGATCAGGAATGCCATTGCCCGTCACTTTGATTTTTCCGCTTCGTTCTTTCACCGAGGCGCTGCTTGTTCCGGGGTTTTCGGTCGCGGGCACCAACCTCAGCGGTTCTGCGGTCGTTTCGTCGTGATAGCGAAACCTGTGCTGTGCAGTTGCCACCGCAGCCACGGCGGAAAGGGCAAAGGCGGTGCCCCAAAAGATAGAAATTTTGCTCACGTGCCGACCCCTGTCTTGTGCTGATCATTAAAGATGACACGCAGCAGAAGCCTGGTTCCGTCGCTTTTTTGCTGCCAGAGCTGAAAAAGCCCGGCGATGGGGATCGCCGGGCTCTGAAAGAATGATCTGTTTTCGGGTCAGTCTGCCGTCAACAGAGGTGGTTTGTCTCCTGAAATGCGCCGTTGGTCCGGCCCAAGAATTTCAAGATCCAGTTCGCCCTTCTTGACCGAGACACGGACCACACCGCCCTTGGCCAGTTTGCCGAAAAGCAACTCCTCGGCCAGAGGCTTCTTGATGTGTTCCTGAATGACACGTCCCAGCGGGCGTGCACCCATCTTGTCGTCATATCCCTTGTCGGCCAGCCATTCGGCGGCTTTGGGCGTCAGATCGATGCTCACGCCGCGATCCAGCAGTTGCGCCTCAAGCTGTAGGACGAATTTCTCGACCACCTGCAAAATGACCTCTTTCGGCAGCGGTGCGAATGAGATCACGGCGTCCAGACGGTTCCGGAACTCCGGTGTGAACATGCGCTCGATCGCGGCCGTGTCTTCGCCTTCGCGCCGATCACGACCGAAGCCGATGGCGGCCTTGGCCTGCTCCTGCGCGCCCGCGTTCGAGGTCATGATCAGCACCACGTTGCGGAAGTTCACAGTGCGACCGTTGTGATCGGTCAGCTCGCCATGGTCCATCACCTGCAACAGGATGTTGAACACGTCCGGGTGGGCCTTTTCGATCTCGTCCAGCAGCAATACGCAGTGCGGATGCTGGTCGACACCGTCGGTCAGCAAACCACCCTGATCGAATCCGACATAGCCCGGAGGGGCACCGATCAGGCGACTGACCGCGTGCTTCTCCATGTATTCCGACATGTCGAACCGAAGAAGCTCCACACCCAGCGTATCCGCCAGCTGTTTCGCCACCTCGGTTTTACCGACCCCGGTAGGACCAGCGAACAGGTAGTTGCCGATCGGTTTCTCAGGTTCGCGCAGACCGGCACGGGCCAGTTTGATCGCGCTGGACAGCGCCTCGATGGCCAGGTTCTGGCCAAACACCACCCGTTTCAACGATGCTTCGAGGTCTTTCAGCACCAACGCATCATCCTTAGTAACGTTTTTGGGTGGAATACGCGCGATCTTGGCGACAACCGCCTCGATCTCTTTGACACCGATGGTCTTGCGCCGCTTACTTTCCGCGACCAGATGCTGCGCCGCGCCGGCCTCATCGATCACGTCGATGGCCTTGTCGGGCAGTTTGCGGTCGTTGATGTAACGCGCCGACAGCTCGACCGCCGTCTTGATGGCATCGGCGGTGTATTTAATGTCGTGATGTTCTTCGAAATAGGGCTTCAGCCCGCGCAATATCTTTACGCTGTCTTCCACCGAAGGCTCGTTCACGTCGATCTTCTGGAACCGGCGGCTAAGCGCGCGGTCCTTTTCGAAGTGTTGACGGAACTCCTTGTAGGTGGTCGAACCCATGGTGCGCAGCTTGCCGCCCTGAAGCGCAGGCTTCAGCAGGTTCGAGGCATCCATCGCACCGCCCGAGGTTGCTCCGGCACCGATCACGGTATGGATCTCGTCGATGAACAGTACCGCGTCAGGGTGATCCTCCAACTCGGTTACAACTGCTTTCAGGCGTTCTTCGAAATCACCGCGATAGCGGGTTCCGGCCAGCAGCGCACCCATGTCCAGCGAATAGATCGTGGTGTTTGCCAGCACGTCAGGGGCTTCGCCACAGACGATCTTGTGCGCAAGGCCTTCTGCGATGGCGGTCTTGCCTACACCCGGATCACCCACCAGCAATGGGTTGTTCTTGCGGCGGCGGCACAGCACCTGGATGCAGCGTTCCACCTCATCCGAGCGTCCGATCAGCGGATCGACATCGCCAGCTCGAGCCTTTGCGTTCAGATCCACGCAGTATTTTCCAAGCGCGCTTTCTTTCTGTTCGGTCTCACCGGATGTGGTCTGGGCGTCTTCTTCCACCTGATCCGCACCGGATACCGATCGGCTTTCGCCGTAGGCCGGATCTTTGGCAACGCCATGCGCGATGAAATTGACCGCGTCGTAACGGGTCATGTCCTGTTCCTGAAGGAAATAGGCGGCATTGCTTTCGCGTTCGGCGAAAATGGCGACCAGTACGTTGGCGCCGGTCACTTCGGTCCGGCCCGAGCTTTGTACGTGGATCGCAGCGCGCTGAATGACGCGCTGGAACGCTGCGGTGGGTACGGCTTCGGACCCGTCGATATCTGTGACCAGATTCGAAAGGTCTTCGTCGATGAACTCCACCAAAGTGCTGCGCAATTCGTCCAGATCGACACTGCACGCCTTCATGACGCGTACTGCATCGGGTTCTTCCAAGAGCGCCAGCAGCAAATGCTCCAGCGTTGCGAATTCATGGCGCCGTTCATTCGCAGCCGCCAGGGCCGCGTGGATGGCTTGTTCCAATGTGCTCGAGAATGAAGGCACGCGGGTGCTCCTCTGTCTTGGGTCAGGAGGGGGCGGTTTCTTGGCCGGAACCCCATCCCAACCATGTCCTCATACTATTAGAGTTTGGTTGATCGTGGCCCGGCTTCAAGGGTTTTCTTTCACTTGACAGTCACATTTGTTGTGACCGTGGCTCTGAAGAAGGGGAAATAGGCATCAGAACCGGTCTTTTCTACCCCGAATTTCTGCAAAAACGGCCTCAGGGTCGGCTCCAACCATGCCCAATTTCGTCTGAATCGCCGGATCGGCGGTCCTCAGGAACGGATTTGTGGCCTTTTCCAGGGCCAGAATGGTAGGAACAGTGGCTTTTCCGGCAGCACGCGCGCGGTCGATGTCGGCAATGCGATCTTTCAAGGCTTGGTTGTCGGGATCGACGGTAATCGCGAATTTGGCGTTGGATTGTGTATATTCATGCCCTGAACAGACCAAAGTGTCGTCCGGTAGGGCGGCCAGCTTGTTCAGAGAGGCCCACATTTGTGCGGGCGTGCCCTCGAACAGGCGCCCACAACCCAGCGCCATCAGGCTGTCGGCGGTGAACACGGCAGAACTCTGCGGCATGTAGAAAGCGATATGACCGTCCGTGTGCCCGGAAACGTCGAGAACCTGAACGTGTTCGCCGCCAATCTCGAAACTGTCTCCCTCGGTGACCTGCTGATCCAGCGGCGGCAGGCGATTTGCGTCAGCAGCGGCCCCGATGACCTTTGCCGGCTGTTTGGCCAATATTTCCGCCAGCCCGTCTACATGATCCCAGTGGTGATGGGTCAACAGCACATGTGACAGTGCCCATCCCCGGTCATCCAGCGCCTTCAGGATCGGTCCGGCCTCGGGCGCGTCGATCAGGGCGGTCTGGCCATTGACGGCGTCATGCGCCAGAAAGGCGTAATTGTCGCTCAGGCACGGGATTGTAACGATTTCAAGAGGCATGGCCTTTTGCCCTTTCATTGCTAGACTGCGCCCAGCTAAGCCGATTGACCGGATGTCCGCAATGCATCTTGATGTACAGGATCTGAGGAACTTCTATTACCGCAGCACACTGGGTCGTGCGGCGCAGGCGGCTATTCGCGGGCGTCTGATCGAGCTATGGCCCGAAGCAAAGGGCCAGACAGTGGCAGGATTCGGTTTCGCCGTGCCTTTGCTGCGCCCCTATCTGTCGGATGCGCGCCGGGTCATCGGGCTGATGCCGGGACCACAGGGCGTCATGCCATGGCCGGCGGGGATGCCCAATGTCTCGGTCCTGACCGAAGAAACCCTCTGGCCAATCGAGACCGGCCACGTGGACAAGCTTGTGGTGATGCATGGGCTGGAAACGTCGGAACGGCCAAATCAGTTGCTTGATGAATGCTGGCGCGTGCTGGGCCCTGGTGGCCGGGCCGTCTTCATCGTTCCCAACCGGGCGGGTCTGTGGTCACGGTCGGACAAGACCCCGTTCGGGTTTGGGCGCCCATACTCTGCAACTCAGCTGGAAAACCAGCTAAAGGAACATCACTTCCTGCCCGAGGCGCATTGTTCGGCTTTGTACATGCCTCCGTCATTTCGGCGATTCTGGTTGAAATCCGGCAGCCTGATCGAAAAGACCGGCCAGCGGATTCCGACGGTGATGGCAGGGGGGGTGCTGATGGTCGAAGTCAGCAAACATATTCGGCCGCCCAGCGGCAGCGTGACCAAGGATGCGGTCAAAAAACCGATCAAGGCGCTTGACGGTTTGCTAAAGCCCGCGTGACAATCGCGGGCTTTTCGGTGCGAAAAGTAGAGGAAAAAAAGTCACAGGAATCGCAAAAACTTGCATATTCGTAACATTTTTCAACTGGACCAATGTGTTCAAACCGTCGCACTTGGTGTAAGTTCATGAAAAATAACAATTTGTGGATAAATCTGTTACCGCTATAGCGTATTGCTTGGTTGGTTCGGCTCTGCTACATCCCCGGTGATTTTGATCCCCGCCCTTCAAGGACGGGGTTTCTTCACGCCCCCGGGGTAGCTGCCGCACGCGAATTCGGGGCCCAAAGTATCGGAAGGGTGGACGTGTCCGAACCAGCTTCGATTTCCACTGGCATCGCCGAGCGCTATGCCACTGCGATCTTCGAGATCGCAAACGAGAACAAAGACCTTGCAGGTCTGGAATCCGGCATCAATGATCTGGCAGCAGCGCTGGGCGAAAGCGCCGAACTGCGCGACCTGATCGCCTCGCCGCTGGTTTCCCGCGCTGAACAGGAAAGCGCGATCACTGCAATCGCAGACAAGATGGGTCTGAACGCCATCCTGCGCAACACGCTGGGTCTGATGGCGCAGAAGCGCCGCCTGTTCGTCGTGCCGCAACTGCTGCAGGTTCTGCGCGACATGCTGGCCGAAGAGCGCGGCGAAGTGACCGCAGATGTTGCGTCGGCCAAGGCGTTGACCAAGACCCAACTGGAAAAACTGTCCAAGACGCTGTCCGAGCGCGTGGGCAAGACCGTGACTATCAATTCGACCGTGGATGAAAGCCTCATCGGCGGTCTTGTCGTTAAAGTGGGCTCGAAGATGATCGACAGTTCGATCCGTTCGAAGCTGAACTCCCTACAGAATGCAATGAAAGAGGTCGGATAAATGGGAATCCAAGCTGCAGAGATTTCTGCAATCCTGAAGGACCAGATCAAGAATTTTGGTCAGGAAGCCGAAGTGGCCGAGATCGGTCGCGTGCTGAGCGTCGGTGACGGGATTGCCCGTGTATACGGTCTGGACAATGTGCAAGCCGGTGAGATGGTCGAATTCCCCGGCGGCATCATGGGCATGGCGCTGAACCTGGAAAGCGACAACGTCGGTGTCGTTATCTTCGGGTCTGACCGCGACATCAAAGAAGGTGACACCGTCAAGCGCACCAACTCGATCGTGGACGTTCCGATCGGTGACGAGCTGCTGGGTCGCGTTGTAGACGGACTGGGCAACCCGCTGGACGGCAAGGGCCCGATCAACACAACCAAGCGCGGCGTTGCTGACGTTAAAGCACCGGGCATCATCCCGCGTAAATCGGTTCACGAGCCGATGGCAACCGGCCTGAAGTCGGTTGACGCGATGATCCCGATTGGCCGTGGCCAGCGTGAGCTGATCATTGGTGACCGCCAGACCGGTAAAACTGCCGTTGCTCTGGACGCGATCCTGAACCAGAAAACCTACAACGAAGCTGCTGGCGACGACGAGTCGAAGAAGCTGTATTGTGTTTATGTCGCGATCGGCCAAAAGCGTTCGACCGTTGCGCAGCTGGTGAAGAAGCTGGAAGAATCCGGCGCGATTGAATACTCGATCGTCGTGGCCGCAACCGCGTCCGACCCGGCACCGATGCAGTTCCTTGCACCCTATGCCGCAACTGCGATGGCTGAATACTTCCGTGACAACGGCCGCCACGCGCTGATCATCTATGATGACCTGTCGAAACAGGCTGTGTCCTATCGTCAGATGTCGCTGCTGCTGCGCCGTCCGCCCGGACGTGAAGCCTATCCTGGTGACGTTTTCTATCTTCACTCCCGCCTGCTGGAGCGTTCGGCGAAGCTGAACGAGGACTTCGGTGCAGGTTCGCTGACTGCTCTGCCGGTCATCGAAACCCAGGGCGGTGACGTTTCTGCGTTTATTCCGACCAACGTGATCTCGATCACCGACGGTCAGATCTTTCTGGAAACCGAATTGTTCTATCAGGGTATCCGTCCTGCCGTGAACACCGGTCTATCGGTTTCGCGTGTGGGCTCTTCGGCTCAGACCAACTCGATGAAGTCGGTTGCCGGCCCGGTGAAACTGGAACTTGCTCAGTACCGCGAAATGGCTGCCTTTGCGCAGTTCGGTTCCGACCTTGACGCCGCGACCCAGCAGCTGCTGAACCGTGGCGCGCGTCTGACCGAGCTGATGAAACAGCCGCAGTACTCGCCGCTGACCAACGCGGAAATTGTTTGCGTCATCTTCGCTGGTACCAACGGTTATCTCGACAAGATCGAAGTATCGGACGTTGGCCGTTATGAGGCTGGCCTGCTGGCGCATCTGCGCGGCAAACACGCCGACCTGCTTGAATGGATCACCAACGACGATCCCAAGATCAAGGGCGATGCTTCCGATAGGATCAAGGCTGCGATTGACGAATACGCCGCAACCTTCGCTTAAGGGAGAGGCGGGCATATGCCAAATCTTAAGGACCTTAAAAACAGGATCGAGTCGGTCAAATCGACCCGCAAGATCACCAAGGCCATGCAGATGGTCGCGGCTGCAAAACTGCGCCGCGCCCAGGAATCTGCCGAAGCCTCGCGCCCCTATGCCGAGCGGTTCAATGCCGTGATGGCGGGGCTGGCGGCTTCGGTCGGAGGCAGCGACAGCGCCCCCAAGCTGCTCCGTGGTACGGGCAGTGATGATGTCCATCTGCTGGTTGTCATGACAGCTGAACGCGGCCTGTGTGGCGGCTTCAACTCGAACATCGCCAAGCTGGCCCGTGTCAAAGCGGAAGAGCTGCGCCTGAAGGGCAAAACGGTCAAGGTTCTGACCGTCGGCAAGAAAGGCCGCGACGCGCTCAAGCGTGATTTGGGTGATCTGTTCGTTGGACATGTGGACCTGAGCGAGGTCAAGCGTCTGGGGTATTCCAACGCACAGGACATCGCGAAGGACATCCTGTCCCGCTTCGACGGGGGTGAGTTCGACGTTGCCACGATCTTCTATTCGAAGTTCGTCAACGTCGTGACCCAGATCCCGACGGCACAGCAAATCATCCCTGCCTCGTTCGAGGACGATGCGTCGGGTGACGACAGCGGTGCCATCTTCGACTACGAGCCCAGCGAAGAGGCCATCCTGGCCGACTTGCTGCCCAAGGGGGTTGCAACAGCGATCTTCTCGGCTCTGCTTGAAAACGGAGCGTCAGAACAGGGTGCACGGATGTCCGCGATGGACAACGCGACACGCAACGCGGGTGAGATGATCGACAAGCTGACGATCCAGTTCAACCGTTCGCGTCAAGCCGTGATCACCAACGAGCTGATTGAAATTATTTCCGGCGCCGAAGCGCTGTAGAGACAAACCGGAGACGAAACATGGCGAATGCAAAAGGCAAAGTCACACAGATCATCGGGGCCGTCGTTGACGTGCATTTCGATGATCAGCTGCCTGAAATTCTGAACGCGCTGGAAACCACCAACAACGGCAAGCGCCTGGTGTTGGAAGTTGCTCAGCATTTGGGTGAAAACACCGTCCGCACCATCGCGATGGACGCGACCGAAGGTCTGGTCCGTGGCGAAGCAGTGACCGACACCGGCGCCCCAATCTCGGTACCGGTTGGTAACGCAACTCTGGGCCGCATCCTGAACGTTGTTGGTGATCCGATCGACGAGAAGGGCCCGGTTGAGGCAGCCGAAGTCCGGGCGATTCACCAGCCTGCGCCGAGCTTCGCAGAACAATCGACAGAGTCGGAAGTTCTGGTGACCGGCATCAAAGTTGTTGACTTGCTGGCCCCTTATGCGAAAGGCGGTAAGATCGGCCTTTTCGGCGGCGCCGGCGTTGGCAAGACCGTTCTGATCATGGAACTGATCAACAACATCGCAAAAGTGCACTCGGGTTTCTCTGTGTTCGCGGGTGTTGGTGAACGGACCCGTGAAGGGAACGACCTGTACCACGAGATGATCGAATCGAACGTTATCAAGCCGGACAACCTGTCGGAATCGCAGGTGGCCCTGGTTTACGGTCAGATGAACGAGCCTCCGGGTGCGCGTGCACGTGTTGCTCTGACCGGCCTGACCCTGGCCGAGCAGTTCCGCGACCAGTCCGGTACAGACGTTCTGTTCTTCGTCGACAATATCTTCCGCTTCACGCAGGCGGGCTCCGAGGTTTCGGCTCTGCTGGGTCGTATTCCTTCCGCTGTGGGCTACCAGCCGACGCTGGCCACTGACATGGGCGCCTTGCAGGAACGCATCACCTCGACCAAATCGGGCTCGATCACTTCGGTTCAGGCGATCTACGTGCCTGCGGACGACCTGACCGACCCTGCGCCGGCAACCTCGTTTGCTCACCTGGACGCGACCACCGTTCTTAACCGTGCGATCTCGGAAAAGGGTATCTACCCGGCCGTGGACCCGCTCGACTCGACCTCGCGTCTGCTCGATCCGGCCATCGTTGGTGAAGAGCACTACAAGGTTGCAACCGACGTTCAGCAGATCCTCCAGCGCTACAAGTCGCTGCAGGACATCATCGCCATCCTCGGCATGGACGAATTGTCGGAAGAAGACAAACTGACCGTGGCCCGTGCCCGTAAGATCGAACGTTTCCTGTCGCAGCCGTTCGACGTGGCCGAGGTCTTCACCGGCAGCCCTGGCGTTCAGGTTCCTCTGGATGTCACCATCTCGTCGTTCAAGGCCGTTGTGGCCGGCGAATACGATCACCTGCCCGAAGCGGCCTTCCTGATGGTTGGCGGTATCGACGACGTGATCGCCAAAGCGGAAAAGATGGCCGCAGAAGCCGCCTAAGGAGTATCCCTGATGGCAAACACGATGCAATTCGACCTCGTCAGCCCCGAGCGGAGCCTTGCTTCGCTCGCGGCCACCGCGGTCCAGATTCCCGGCGCGGACGGGGACATGACGGCAATGCCGGATCATGCCCCCACCATCACCACGCTGCGTCCCGGCCTGCTGAAGGTTGAGGCACCCGAAGGGTCCAGCGAATACCTGGTCACCGGTGGGTTTGCCCAGATCAACGGCGACAGTCTGTCGGTTCTGGCCGAAAAGGCCATCCCGGTGGATGAAGTGACCCGGGCGCATCTGGACGAGATGATCGAAGACGCCCGCGCCTCGCATGAGGCAGCAAAGGGTGGCGATGATCAGACCATCGTCGACGACGCAGCCAAGCTGCTGGCCGACATGGAAGCGCTTGGAACACATATGAGCCTGTAACGGGCCCACCTGTGAAAAATTTGAGCGGCCTCGCAATTGCGGGGCCGTTTTTTTGTCGTGCTTTTGCCGAAATGCCGGAGTAAGTTGCGGGAATTCAAGAATAATGATGATAAAAATGAAAAAATTCCTAACCCATCCCATTGGAATTGAGCAGGGTGAAGATGTCCTGTTTTCGGAATTTGCCGAAGGCGGCGAAATGTGGACCGGGCAGGGACCTCGTGAACGCCGCACACCCATTCGGTTCAAAGAAGCATTTCGAACCCCGCCCATGGTGCAGATCGGGATCTCGCTGTGGGATGTCGACACGTCTTCGGCGCTACGTGCCGAAGTTCAGGCCGAACATATCACAACCGAGGGCTTTGATGCAGTATTTCGGACCTGGTCCGACACGCGGATAGCTCGCATCCGCGCAAGCTGGACAGCGATAGGAGAGGTGGCGCACCCGGACGATTGGAATATTTCCTGATCCGGGTTCGCCGTGTTTCCAGGCGTTTGAGCGACAGCTTGGACTCAGTCTTCCTGCGCTTCGATCATGTCCACGCGCGTGGCGTGGCGGCCACCTTCGAATTCGGCACCCAGAAACGCGTCAACGATGTCCAGCGCCTGACCTTCACCGACAACCCGCGCGCCAATCGACAGCATGTTGGCATTGTTGTGCTGGCGGATCATGCGGGCCGAGAATGCGTCTGAACAAACGCCACAGCGAATGCCGGGCACTTTGTTTGCAGCCATCATGATACCCTGCCCAGTGCCGCAGAGGACAATACCCAAACTGCAATCGCCCGAGGCAACGGCCTGCGCCGCGGCCTTGCCGTGCTTGGGGTAATGGGTGCTTTCCGGGGTTGTCGGGCCGATATCAACCACGTCCCAACCTTGCTGCGCGATGTGGTTGGCCACGGACTGGCGCAGCTCGATTGCCGCGTGATCGCTGGAAAGAACAATGCGTTTGTTGGCAGTCATGGAGATTATTCCACTTGTGTCACCGATTGCGCCCCAAGGTCAGATATGCGCGCAATCGGCATTTCAGAAATCAAGGGGTGACACCTTCGGCCGCCCCCTATTGCTCAATCCATCTGATACATGGATTCGTAGATCGGTGTCAGCGTCTTGTCTTCGAACAGCGAAGACACACTGGTTCCGTTCCAGATGTTCAGGATCGCCTGGGTGAAGATTGGCGCAGTCGGAACGATGCGGATATTCTTTGCCTTCAATATTTCTTTGGTCGGCTGGATCGTATCGGTCAGCACCAGTGACTTCATGACCGAGTTCGTCACCCTTTCGACCGCAGGGCCGCTCATGACGCCGTGCGTGATGTAGGAGTGAACTTCCTTGGCGCCATTGTCCAACAGGACCTGCGCGGCCTTGCAAAGCGTTCCGGCGGTGTCACACATATCGTCGACGATCAGGCAGATCTTGTCCTTCACATCCCCGATAACGGTCATTTCAGCGACTTCGCCTGCTTTCTCGCGCCGCTTGTCAACGATCGACAAGGGGGCATTGATGCGCTTGGCCAGTTCACGTGCGCGGGCCACACCGCCCACGTCGGGTGAAACCACCATGATCTCATCCAGATTGTCCTTGAACTGGTTTTTGACATCCAGGGCAAAGATCGGCGAGGCGTACAGGTTGTCGACGGGCATATCGAAAAAGCCCTGAATCTGCGCGGCATGAAGATCCATCGTCAGAATCCGCTCGATCCCTGCGCCGGTCAGCATATTGGCCACCAGCTTGGCGCTGATGGGTGTGCGGGCCTTGGTGCGGCGATCCTGGCGGGCATAGCCGAAATACGGGATCACGGCGGTGATCCGCTGTGCCGACGAACGGCGCAGCGCGTCGGCGATGATCAGCAGCTCCATCAGGTTGTCATTGGCCGGGTTCGAGGTCGGCTGGATAATGAACATATCCTCGCCGCGTACGTTCTCGAACACTTCGACGAAGATCTCTCCGTCATTGAAACGTTCGACGCGCGCATCGACCAAACCCTGGTCAACACCTCGATAAAGGCTCATGCGGCGTGCGATGGTTTTGGCAAGAGGAAGGTTGGCGTTCCCAGCGATAAGCTTGGGTTCGTGAAGTGTCGGCATCGGCTGAGGTCCCCGGGCAGCAATGGCAATGTGACAGATTCGTGATGTTGACACCGCTTAGCATGGCCTTACGGTCCCGCAAAGGTAACGCAGCGGAGAAAGTGAACATGACCCAGATTGACTACTTTTTTGCGACAATTTCGCCCTATAGCTACCTGGCTGGAAACCGGCTGGAAGAGATTGCGGCGAAACATGACGCATCGATCAGCTACAAACCGCTGGACATCATGGCCCTGTTCGCACGCACCGGGGGTACGCCGCCAAAAGACCGTCATATCTCGCGCATCGAATACCGCGCTCAGGAATTGCTGCGCCAATCGAAGAATCTGGGGATGGAGTTCAACCTGCAACCGGCGCACTGGCCGACCAACATGGCGCCGTCTTCTTATGCGATCATCGCGGCGATCAGCGATGGTTCGGGCGACGTTGGCAAGTTGTGCCAGTTGATCCTGCGCGCCTGCTGGGCCGAAGAAAAGGACGTCGCTCAGGATGATGTGATCCGGGACTGCCTGGCAACTGCCGGGTTTGATCCTGAACTGGCCAACAGTGGACTGCTGGTCGGGGCCGAAACCTATGCCGCCAATTTGGAAGAAGCCGTGGATCGCGGCGTGTTCGGCGCGCCGTTCTACATCACGCCGGACGGTCAACGCTTCTGGGGGCAGGATCGCCTGGACGATCTGGATCGGCATCTGTCGGAGATGAAAGGGTGACAGCCCCGACGGCGATGCAATCCGTCTTCGTCAGACAATTGGGCGAAGGAGGGCGCAACTTGCTTGCCCTTCATTGCACCATTGCGCATTCCGGCGCGTGGTCTGGCCTGTCCAAGGCATTGGATGGCAGCGCGTCCCTTGTTGCACCGGATATGCTGTCTCATGGGCGCAGTCCGGATTGGGACGGTCAGAGCGACTTCTTTGATGCGGTGACAGGGCTGGCAGCGGTCGAGTTGACCAAGCCCATGGATATAGTTGGTCATTCCTTTGGGGCGATCGTTGCGCTCAGACTGGCCATGGAGCATCCGGACCTTGTTCGAAGCTTGACCCTGATCGAGCCCGTGTTCTTTGCTGTGGCAAAACAGGACGCGCCTGATTTGTACGATCAGCACCTGCGAGAGTCACAACCGATTGAAGCAGCGTTCCAAGCAGGCGACGAATCGCTGGCCGCGCGGTTGTTCAACCGGATGTGGAGCACCGGTATCGGCCCAAAATGGCCTGACCTGCCAGAACGGACGCGCGCCGGCATGGTGCGCGGGATTCATGTTGTTCCTGCGTCTTATCCCGTTCTGTACGATGACCAGGCCGGGTTGCTTGACCCCGATAAATGCAAGCGAATATCGATGCCAACCCTGTTGCTGAGCGGATCAAAGACCCACCCGACGATCCCCGCAATCTGTGATGGATTGCAGCGCCGTCTGCCGAACGCACGCCATGAGGTCATTCAAGGTGCGGGGCACATGCTGCCCATTTCGCACCCCCTTGAAACCAGCGTACTGCTTCAGGAGCTCTGGAAAGCTGGCCACTGGACGGGTGTTACAACAGGCTGAGAAACTGATCGATCTCGGCTTTCCCGATCGACCAGTCGCAGACCAGTCTGCATGCAAGGCTTTCGTCGTCATCGCCACCTTCCAGCTCGTCCCCCCAGAGGTGATAGATTGCCCCGGCTTCATGCAGCTGTTTGTGCTTCGCGCGTGAAAAAGCGGCAAAGATCATATTGGCCTGCGGCTCGTGCAAGAACTCGGCACCTTTTGCAAGCAGGCCGTCGGCCAGCCGGGCACAATTTGCATTCGCCTGACGCGCCAACTTCAGCCACAGATCATCCTTAAGATAGGCCGCCATCTGAGCGGACAGGTAGCGATGCTTGGAAAACAGATGCGCCCCGCGTTTGCGCCGCAGCTCGAATTCCCAGGCTGTGCTCTCATCAAAGAACACCACCGCTTCAACGCCCATCAGCCCGTTTTTCGTGCCGCCAAAGCTGACCGCGTCCACCCCGGCTTTCCATGTCATGTCAGCCGGAGAGCAGTTCAGAGCAACCAGAGCATTGGTGAACCGGGCACCATCCAGATGGACGGGCAAGCCATATTCCTTTGCGACCCCACACAGCGACTGCAATTCCTCCAGAGAATAGACCGATCCGCGCTCGGTGACCTGAGTGATCGACACTGGCCCGCGCTGCGGCCCGTGTACCCCGCGGGTTTCTTCGCCCAGGATGGACCCGCGCAACGCGTCCGGTGACATCTTGTCGCCGCCGGGAACAAGGGTCAGCTTGGCCCCGGTGTAAAACTCGGGCGCGTTGCACTCGTCTTCGTGGATATGGGCAACCGGAGAACAGAAGATCGTTTCCCAAGGGTTAGACAATGTGGCAAGGGCCAGCGAATTTGCCGCTGTCCCCGTTGCCACGAGATAGACAGCAGCCCCCGGCGCTTCAAAGATGCTGCGAATGCGGTCCCGCACCTCGTTCATCATCGTGTCGGCGCCATAGGCCATCTGGTAGCCCTGATTGGCCTCGGCCAGTTTCGCCATGACCTGTGGGTGAACCGGCCCGGAATTGTCGGATGCGAAATACATCAGCTTGGCTCCTCGATAATATAGTCTTCCCACTCTTCCAAAGGGGTTTCGAACTCGGACACCGTGCGCCCTTGAACTGAAACGCCTGCGGCGTGCACGCTGTCCGGCGTACCAGATATCAAAGGGTGCCAGTCGTAAAGCGTTTTGCCTTCCCACAGCAGCCGATACGCGCAGGTTTGCGGCAACCAGTAGGCGTGTTCGTCAATGTTGTCGGGTGTCATGACGATGCATTCAGGAACGAATTGATGCCGGATGTCGTATTGCGTGCAGCGGCAGCTTTCATCATCCAGAAGGCGGCAGGCGACACAGGTCAGGGCAACTTCGCCCGAATCTTCATCTTCCAGCTTGTTGAGGCAACACTTGCCGCAGCCGTCACACAGGGCCTCCCACTCGCGTTGGTTCATCTTGCGCAGGGGTTTACGCTCCCAGAACCGGGCGGGCAGGCCGGTGCGTTCAATCGGATCAGCGTTCATAGGGCGGCCAGAATGCCCTGGGCCTGTTCGCAATCGGCATTCATCTGCGCGATCAGACCATCCAGCCCGTCAAATGTCATTTCAGGGCGCAGGAATTCAATCAGCCCCACCGACAAGGTTGCCCCGTACAGATCGCCGGAAAAGTCGAACAGGAAGGTTTCAATGTTTGGCACTTCACCATGGAACATCGGGCGCACCCCAACCGAGGCCGCGCCGTGATAACTGCCCTGATGCGGGCCATCCAGCACGTCGACCAATACGGCGTAGACGCCAAATTTTGGCGGATGGAGCCCTTCGATGGACATGTTCGCGGTAGGAAAACCCAGTTCCCGCCCGCGCTGCTCACCGCCGATCACTTCGCCTTCGATTCTGTGCCAATGGCCCAGCATCGCAGCTGCATCCCTTGGGCGACCCTCACTCAGTGCGGTTCGGATGGCGGTCGACGAGACCACGTTCTCGGACCGCTGCATCAAAGGTGCAATCGTCACGCCAAATCCCATCTCTTGCCCAAACCGCACCAGATCGTCAGCGGTGCCGCTGCGGCCCTTGCCAAAACAGAAATCGGCACCAACCACGACATGGGACAGACCCAACCCGTCACAAATCACGTTGCGGGCGAATTCATTGGGGGAAAGCCCGGCCAGCGCCGCGTTGAACGGCAGCTCATACAGTTTCTTCACACCCAGCTTCTCAAGCCGGTGCGCCCGCGCATTGCCGCGCATCAGGCGGAACGGAGGAGAATCCGGCGCGAAATACTCACGTGGATGCGGCTCGAAGGTCATGACACCCAGTGGCGCATCCGGGGCCGCGTCGCGGGCCAGTTCGATGACTGACTGGTGCCCCACGTGGACGCCATCAAAATTCCCGATCGCAACGCTGGCGCCGCGATCTTCTGGCTCGACAAACTGGAAATCCCGGATGATCTGCATAGACGATTGCGTAGCGTTGCGTTGCCATTTGTTCAAGCGGCAGTTTGAATTCAAAGCATGCGTCCTTGCGAAACAAACCAAAACCCTTCGTCAGATCTGATGACACGCAGGGTATCCCCGGAAGGCTGTGCGACATTCGGTCAACTGCTTGATCGAAAAAAGGCTCTGAGTGTAGACTGCACTTCCGGCCCTCGAAACACGCTGCGTGCCGGACGATGGCCCGGCCAGGTTCAAATGAACCCAGCACAGGAGGCAGACCCATGTATCGATTGCGATTGTTCGCGATTCGCAATGCCCGTGCATTCGAATGGATTTACAAATGTGTCGAACGGGGCATGGTCGCGATGGACCCGGTCTTTGCAAAGATCGGCCACAATCGCGTTGAACGCCCTATTGCGTTGGTCGAAAAAGGTGTCAAAAGCCTTTTGTTTGATTGCAAGATGTGCGGGCAATGCGTTTTGTCTTCGACGGGTATGTCCTGCCCGATGAACTGCCCCAAGCAACTGCGCAACGGCCCGTGTGGCGGTGTGCGTCCCGGTGAGTTCTGTGAGGTCAAACCCGACATGAAATGTGTCTGGGCCTTGGCTTGGGATGGGGCCAGCCGTATGCGACACGGGGGCGACAAGATAAAAGAGGTCCTTCCGCCCGTGGAACACACGTTGAAGGGGTCGTCATCCTGGTTGCGGGTCAGCCGCGAGATTGCAGCACAGGAACGCGAGGCCCGGGACGCTGCACGCGAAACGCTTGCGCAGGCATTCCCGGAGGCGCGCGAGAATGAACCCTCCGCGGCACCTCTGGCCGCTGAACCCCCCAATGCGGTGAACCGGGAGCTGAAGAAATGAATGGTGCCCATCGCAGCGAGGTCGAGCCGATCGGCTATGTGCCTGTTCCCGAAGGCTATGTATCGCACAGCCGACTGGAAAGAGTTTTGCGCTCGGGTCGTTTTGCCGTGACCGCGGAACTGAACCCACCAGACAGTGCTGACCCCGAGGATGTTTTTCAGGCGGCACAGCCGCTGGGTGAAGTGGCGGACGCGATCAATGCAACCGATGCGTCTGGTGCCAACTGCCACATGTCTTCGATAGGGATCTGTGCCTTATTGACCCGCGCGGGGTATTCTCCGGTCTATCAGATTTCCTGCCGAGACCGGAACCGGATCGCCATTCAGGGTGATGTTCTGGGGGCCGCGGCGCTGGGCGTCAGCAACGTGTTGTGCCTGACGGGCGACGGTGTCGGGGTTGGGGATCAACCGGGGGCAAAACCGGTGTTCGACTTCGATTCCCTGACCTTGCTGCGTACGATCCGAACGATGCGCGATCAAGGAAAGTTCCTGTCTGGGCGCAAGATCACGCGTCCCCCTCAACTGTTTTTGGGAGCAGCGGAAAACCCCTGTATACCGCCCTATGACTGGCGTCCGGAACGTCTTGCAAAGAAGGTTGAGGCCGGGGCCGAGTTTATTCAGACCAACTATATCTACGACATTCCGCTTTTTGAAAGGTTCATGGGTCGGGTGCGGGATGCCGGTCTGGACGAAAAAGTATTCATCATCGCTGGCGTGGGTCCCATTGCTTCGGCGCGCGCGGCTCGATGGATGCGCAGCAATGTGCCCGGAATTCACATTCCGGATCATGTCATCGAGCGGATGGAGAAAGCCGAAAAGCCCGCTGAAGAGGGAAAGAAGATCTGTATCGAACTGATCCAGCAGATCCGGGACATCGCCGGTGTTTCCGGGGTTCACGTGATGGCCTACAGGCGTGAACACGTGGTGTCGGAAATCATTCTGGAATCAGGTGCGCTGAAGGGACGAAAACGAACCCGTTCCTCTTGACGACCTTACGTTCAGTTGAGTGCCCAAACAAAAAAGGCGCCGGTCGGGCGCCTTTTGCAAGACCGTGTTCGCCAATCAGTCGAACTTGCGTGACGGGGCAAGCACCATGGCTTCGCCGATCAGGACCTTCTTTCCCTCGACCGAACAATGGCAGTCCAGCTTGACGCGGCGCTTGGCAAAGTCGATGTCGATCACCTTCACCTCGGCATAGACCATGTCACCCGGGCGCACAGGGGCAAGGAATTTCAGCGATTGACCCATGTAGACGGTGCCGTGTCCCGGCAGTTGTTCACCGATTACGGCCGAGATCAGACCCGCCGTCAGCATTCCGTGGGCAATACGGCCTTCGAAGATCGTATCGCGGGCATAGTCGTCGTCCAGATGCACCGGATTCCGGTCGGTTGAGACCTGTGCGAACATTTCGATATCTTCATCCGTCACCACTTTGCGCAGGTGGCGGGACATACCCATTTCGATGTCTTCGATACAGATCGTTCCGCGCGGAAGATTGTCCAACATGTTGCCCTCACTCGAAATCGGCCGTGAAAGAAAAAACCATCATTTGGCCAAGGTTGGCAACTTTATTACTTCGCAGTTGCAGAAAATCAAGTCTTTTCTTGCTACCTCAAGCGCCCGATCGTGTAGGTTGGATTGATCTTTTCCCCTTCAATATAGGCGGTTAGGGATTCGTGATGCGGATGATGCGACGTTTTTGTCTCGGCCGCAGCCAGCCCGCCCGAGATGAACAGAGAATCAATGCCCTCTCCCATGCCGCCCAGAATGTCCGTATGGGGGCCGTCGCCGATCACCAGAATGTCGTTGTCGGGGATATCGTGTCCCAGTTCCTGCAACCTGCGACGGGCCAGGTCATAGATAGGTGGGTGCGGTTTGCCGAAATACAGGCTTTCACCGCCCATTTCGGTGTACAGTTTGGCCAAAGCGCCGGCACACCATTCACGCACCTCTCCGCGGTCGACAACAATGTCAGGGTTCGCACAGAGAAGCTTCATGCCCATCTGCTTGGCGTACAGGAATTCCGGCCGGTTCACATCCGGGTCGGCCATTGGGTCGAACGGGCCGCAGCATACAATACCTTCGGCTTCCTTCAGCGGCACGCGCTCGATATGGATGGGATGATCCAGCAATTTCAGCGGTTCGAAAAAGCCCGCATCGCGCTGCCACTCGCCCATGAAGTAAACCTTGTGTCCCACAGCGCCCCGGAACATCGCAGATCGCGCGGAGTCCCCACTTGTGGCGATGGTGTCATACGCATCGGCGGGAACATTGAATTGCACGAGTTGTTCTGCCACGCCGGCGCGAGGTTTGGGAGAGTTCGTGACCAGGACAACAAGTCCACCTTTTGCGCGATAGGCCTTCAGCGCTTCGACGGCTTCGGGATAGGCCGTGATGCCATTGTGAACACAACCCCAAAGGTCGACGAACAATGCCTTGTAACGGTCGGAGATCTCGGAAAGCGAGGAAACGATCTGGGTCATGGGGGCCTCTGGGTCTGATATCGCGCTGGCGACAGCTATGGCAAAGCTTGGGCCCGAACACCATCCCGCATTCCCGTTTGCGCGAAGGAACAGGTGAATCTGCTACTCGTCTTCGGTAATTTCTGTGACATCCGGGGCCTGCTGAACGTTTTCCGTTCCCAGGATGATCTGGGCCCCGATACGCGGCTGATACCGGATAATGGCCAGGTATCCGGGTCCCAGTTCCTCCTCCAACACCCCGACAAGAGGGGTTTCACGCAGCTTGGGTGGCAGCAAACCGGCAATGGAAGAAACTTTGAACTGCGCTTCGGCCGGCAGGTCGACGATCAGCCAAACCTCGGCCCGTTTGCGCTGAGCGTTGACGTCGATGCGGATGATTTCCACGGAAACCGGATCGGCCCATTCGCGAATGGCATCGGCCAGTTGTGCCTCGGTCCGCGTCTCCAGATAACGGTTATAGGTGGATTTCCCAAGTTGCAGGACGACGACGACCAGAAACGCGATCGCGACGAAGACGCTGGCTGTAAAGTTCAGCTTGCGCTTCCCCTTGCTGAAAACCACGGACCGCGCGGCATAGACAAGATATACCGCGCAGGCTGACAAAATGATCGCGCCAAGGTTCGTTGCGAAAAGCAGCCCAGCCTCATAGGCCTCGGCGGGTTCGTCAAAATACAGCAGGATGCCCGAAGCCGAGAGGGGCGGAACCAGTGAAACGCCGATGGCCGCGCCGGGCAAAAGGCTCAGTTCGGATTTGTTGATCTGAACATAGGCCCCGGCAACGCCGGCAGCGAGAGCGACGATCAGATCTTCGGTGCCCGGATCGGTGCGCGCAAGGACCTGATCGGGGATCAAAATGCCACGAGGCACGTCAGCGATATAGACCAGAAGCCATGCCATCATAACGCAGGCAATGGCGGCCAGACAAACCGTGAGCGCCAGCGTCACTGCGCGTTTCAGCCACCCCATGACCATCGCCGCGGCCACCCCAAGGATCGGGGTCATAAGCGGCGCCACAAGCATGGCCGCGATGACAACAGCCCCGGAATTGCGCAGCAAACCCATGGTCGCGATTACGACCGACAGCATCAGCAGCATTGCAAAGCGTCGCCAATACGCAGCCTTGTCGGCACCTTCAAAAAGAAGGATGCTGCGGGTGGTGCTTAGTTTTCGTACGACCATTGTACTTACCTGACCATGGGATAGGCTTCGCGCCCACGGCCAGACTAACAACCGATACCGTTTCCGCAAATGGCCGATAAGAAAGAAAAAAGGCGCCCGAATTGGACGCCTTTCGATCTTGGTTGGCAGACGATCAGACCTTCAGATTTGGAATGATCTGCTTTTTGCGGCTCATGATACCCGGCAAAACGACAGCGTCGCCGTCAACGGTAACACCAAAGCTCTTCTCGGCGACGGTTTTTACCAGATCGTTCGGCACCAACAGCGTGGCCTCTTCGTTCAGGATATCAACCACGAACAGCAGCACCTGATCGACGCCGTCTTCCCTGGCAACATCCACCATCGAGTCTGCCAGGTTTGCCTTGCGGTCCAGAACAACGCCGGGGGCGGTGGTTTCCAGAACCGAGACGCGGAACTTGGTGCCGTCGACCTCGTATTCCTTGCTGTCCATGCGGATCAACTCGGCGTCCGAGAAGGAAGAGACATCCGATTTCGCCGCAAACATGTCAGCTGCATATACTGAAATGTCCAGCTCAAGCTCAGCCGCCAGGCGCTCTGCAACCTCGCGGTCATGCGCCGTGGTGGTGGGAGAGCGGAACTCCAGTGTGTCAGACAGAATGCAGGTCAGCGCAGCGCCTTTGATGGCGTCGGGCATTTTGGCGGCATCTTCGCCCATCAGATCAAACAGGATGGTTGCGGTGCAGGCCAAGGGGCGCACGGTGATATCGATCGGGCCTTTGGTTTCCAGACCGCCAACCAGCTTGTGATGGTCGATAATGGCGCGGATATCCGCGTCGTTGACGTTTGCCGGCAGTTCGGCCGGGTTATTGGTGTCGACGATAACCACCGGGGTACCTGCGGCAAGGTCTTCAATGATCCGCGGCTTGGGCAGGTCCCAGTTCTCCAGCATGAATGCTGCTTCGGTGTTGGGCTCACCCAGCAGTACGGGCTCGGTCTGCTCGCCTTTGACTTCGTTCAGGTACCAGGACCACACGATCGGTGAGCCTGTAGAATCGGTGTCGGGGGATTTGTGGCCAAATACTAGAGTGGTCATGTCAGTGTCCTGCGGAATGGAAATTTGCGCGCCTTATAGGGCGGGTAAATGCAGTTGTCACGCTGCAGCCCACCGTCTGCGACGCTTGGTCTGCAAACCGCAGGGTCAATTTAGAATGCGGCGCGTGTCAGAACGTATCCGGCTTTTTCCAGCTGGTTCAACAGGCCGTAATCATCACTCAGGTGCCCTGCGCCGACCGCAATCACAACTGTCTGATCCCTGATGTCCAGAATCTGCGCCATCCAGTTGGCGTTTCGTTGCACCAGCATCTGCTGCTCGAAATTGCGCCATTCCGCGTCAAAGGCCTCGGGGCTCAGGCCCGACTGTTCAAGCCCCTGAAGGTGGGCAAACTGTATGATCTCGGCGTGCTTTTCTTCCATATATGCATTGGCCATGGTGACCAATTGGTCGGCATTGCCCTGCATGGCTCCGGACAGGCGCACAAGCGACTCGACCTGTTTTTCCAGCGGGTGACTGTCGAACATGGCCATCAGGTCTTCGATCCGTTCCAGCGAGTGCTGTGGGATACCTTTTTCGACGGCCAGATCGTTCAGGCGAGCGTCCATTCCATAAGTTGCATTCGGGTCTTGGATCATGCAGGGCGGGATGCTCAGCATCATGGTCAGGAACCACGGGCGCATCTTCGCAGCCATCCAGCCGGGGATGCCGCGCTGGGCCAGAGCTGTGGAAAGCGCATCCCAATCGTCTTCCGTCATCAGGTCGATCAACGTAGGGCCCGAGGTAATCATCACCGCAGTCAGGTCATTGGCCATGTTCTGTTCGAAGGCGTTCATGTCTTCCTGAGTGACTTCGAAATAAAAGGCGTCAGCCTTGTTCAGTTCGGGCGACAGGCGATCAATGACCTCCTCCATGCGCGGATCGAAGGTGTGCAGCGTTCCTATGATGTGCAAAACCGTATCGCCCTTGCGTGCAATCCAGTGATTGCCTTCGGGATAAGCGATCTCGGCCACTGCACTTTGCAATCTGGCCCGGGTTTCCTCAGGCAGTTGCGGCCGCAGGTCCACCCCCTCGCACGCGGCCTGAGCCGAGATCGGAAACAGAAGGAACGCAAGAAAAGTGAGCAAACGCATGGAGCCAGCCTGAATGGTGTCAAGAAGTTGAACCCAGACTTAGCCACGCCACCAGCCGATGTTCAAGCAGCCCGTCTGGTATTCCCTGACAATCTGCGTAGCATGGGCGCATGAACCGCGAGCAGGATCTCTACCCCCCGGTCAAGGCGCTGCTGGAGCGGCAGGGATACGCCGTCAAGGGAGAAGTCGGCGCAGCCGACATCGTTGCGGTGCGCGATGGGGATGCTCCGGTGATTGTCGAACTGAAACTTCGGTTCACGCTGACCCTGTTTCATCAGGCGATCAATCGGCTGAAACTCACCGATCTGGTCTACATCGCGGTCAGCAAACCCACGGGCCGAACGGCCCGGCGGGCGCTGAAAGATAATCTGGCATTGTGTCGAAGGCTTGGCCTGGGCCTGATCACTGTGCGGGCTGATGGCACGGTTGAGGTGCAATGCGATCCCGGCCCCTATGCGCCCCGTAAGAACAAAGCCGGAGCCGCACGGATGCTGCGGGAATTCGACCGGCTGGAAGGTGACCCAAACGCCGGGGGCGCGACGCGCCATGGTATCGTGACGGCTTATCGGCAGGATGCACTGAAATGTGCGGCTTTTTTGGCCGAGAATGGCCCGACCAAGGGATCAGACGTCGCCAAGTCGGTCGGCGTCCCGGTTGCCACCCGGCTTATGCGGGAAAACCACTATGGGTGGTTTGAGAAGGTTGAAAAAGGCATATACGGGCTTACGTCCGCAGGAGCGGAAGGCTTGAAGCACTGGGCCTACAGTTGGGAACAGGTTGACTGATCCATTCTGCAAAAAAATCTCTCACAACTTGTTGACTCGGAGTTTTAGACTCCCTAGCTATGCGTCGTTATCACTCACACACCTCGAGTGCTAACGCCTCGTCGGAAGGCGAGGGGAGGATAAACAAACTTTGAGCCCAAGGAGCTACAAAGATGGCATTGAAACCGCTTCATGACCGTGTGCTGGTTCGCCGTACCGAAAGCGAAGAGAAAACCGCAGGCGGCCTGATCATTCCTGACAGCGCAAAAGAAAAGCCCAGCGAAGGCGAAGTCGTCTCAACCGGCGAAGGCGCGCGCAAGGACAGCGGCGAGTTGATCGCGATGGCTGTAAAAGCTGGCGACAAGATCCTGTTCGGCAAATGGTCGGGCACCGAGGTTCAGGTCGACGGCGAAGAGCTGCTGATGATGAAAGAAAGCGACATCATGGGGATCATTGAGTAAGCGATCCCGCTTCCTCTGACCTTCATCACAATACATTTTCTCAAGGAGAAACGACATGGCTGCAAAGGACGTCAAGTTCGACACCGATGCCCGTAACCGCATGCTGGCAGGTGTGAACATCCTGGCCGATGCTGTTAAAGTGACCCTGGGCCCCAAAGGCCGCAACGTGGTTCTGGACAAATCCTTCGGCGCACCGCGCATCACCAAGGACGGTGTATCGGTTGCCAAGGAAATCGAACTGGAAGACAAGTTCGAAAACATGGGCGCGCAGATGGTGAAAGAAGTCGCCAGCCGCACCAATGACGAAGCCGGCGACGGCACCACCACCGCAACCGTTCTGGCACAGGCGATCGTAAAAGAAGGCCTGAAGCAGGTGGCAGCGGGTCTGAACCCGATGGACCTGAAGCGCGGCATCGACCTGGCAACCGCCAAGGTTGTTGAAGGCATCAAAGAAGCCTCGCGCGAAGTCAAAGACTCGGCAGAAGTTGCTCAGGTTGGCACCATCTCGGCCAACGGCGAAGCCGAAATCGGCCAGCAGATCGCAGACGCGATGCAGAAGGTCGGCAACGAAGGCGTCATCACCGTCGAAGAAAACAAAGGTCTGGAAACCGAGACCGACGTTGTCGAAGGTATGCAGTTCGACCGTGGCTACCTGTCGCCTTACTTCGTCACCAACGCAGACAAGATGATTGCAGAGCTCGAAGACTGCATGATCCTGCTGCACGAAAAGAAACTGTCCTCGCTGCAGCCGATGGTCCCGCTGCTCGAGCAGGTGATCCAGTCGCAAAAGCCGCTGCTGATCATTGCCGAGGATGTTGAAGGCGAAGCGCTGGCAACTCTGGTTGTCAACAAACTGCGCGGCGGCCTGAAAATTGCTGCTGTCAAAGCACCGGGCTTCGGCGATCGCCGCAAGGCCATGCTGCAGGACATCGCAATCCTGACCGGCGGTCAGGTTATCAGCGAAGATCTGGGCATGAAGCTCGAGTCCGTCACCATGGACATGCTGGGCACCGCCAAGAAAATCGAAATCACCAAAGACGAAACCACCATCGTTGACGGTGCTGGCGAGAAAGCCGAGATCGAAGCACGTGTTGCTCAGATCCGCACTCAGATCGAAGAAACCTCGTCGGACTACGACCGTGAGAAGCTGCAAGAACGCGTTGCCAAACTGGCAGGCGGTGTTGCCGTTATCCGCGTCGGCGGCATGACCGAAGTTGAAGTGAAAGAGCGTAAAGATCGTGTTGACGATGCTCTGAACGCAACGCGCGCAGCCGTTCAGGAAGGCGTTGTTGTCGGTGGCGGTGTTGCTCTGGTTCAGGCCGGTAAAGCACTGGAGTCGCTGAAAGGCGCAAACGCTGATCAGGATGCAGGCATCAACATCGTTCGCAAAGCCATCGAAGCGCCTCTGCGCCAGATCGCCGAGAACGCGGGTGTTGACGGTGCGGTTGTTGCTGGCAAGGTTCGTGAAAACGAAGACGCTGCATTCGGTTTCAACGCTCAGACCGAAGAATATGGCGACATGTTCTCGTTCGGCGTGATCGACCCGGCCAAAGTTGTCCGTACAGCACTGGAAGACGCGGCGTCGGTTGCTGGCCTGCTGGTCACCACCGAAGCAATGGTTGCTGACAAGCCTGCCAAAGAAGGCGCGCCTGCTGGCGGCGGCATGCCCGACATGGGCGGCATGGGCGGCATGATGTAAGCACGTCGAATTCGCCTCGGCGAATTCTGACGGTCCCGACAGGCGCTTGGCTGTAAGGCCAAGCTGCCGAGGGGGAAGCCTTGGAACTTAAGTTTGGGGTCGCCTTCGGGCGGCCCCGTTTTGTATTGACCGTTCTGCTTTGTCAGCGGGTTGCGACGCAGCTTCAACAAGCGCAGCTGGTCTGATCTTACGCCCTTCGGGAAAGTGAGTGTGCAAACCCGGCCCAAACGGCTATGCGGTTCGTATGAAATTGTTTTTGCTCACCGCCCTGACCATGTGCGCCTTCGCTGCGAATTCCATTCTGAATCGGTTGGCTATCGATAGCGGAGCCAGCGATCCGACTGGATTTGCCATCGTACGGGTTTTGGCCGGGGCCGTGGTGCTGGCCACTCTTGTGCTTGCACGCGGGGGGCATCTTCCACTGCGCAGTCGAAGACGGATCGTTGGTGCGGGGTCGTTGACGCTCTACATGATCGGGTTTTCGATCGCCTACCTGACGCTGGATGCCGGATTGGGTGCTTTGATCCTGTTTGGCACGGTGCAAATTTCGATGTTTTCGATCGGCGCCTTGACTGGTGCGACTCCGACCGCGCGGCAAGTGGCGGGGGCAGGGGTTGCGCTTGCAGGTCTGGCCTATGTGCTCTGGCCCTCTGACTCCGTTCAGGTCGACCTGAACGGCGCGGCTTTGATGGTCGCCGCTGGTATTGGTTGGGCCCTTTATTCGATTGCGGGCCGATCTGAAACAAACCCTCTGGAGGGAACGGCCGCCAATTTCATTGTAGCTTTGCCATTGACTGCCCTGGCGATGCTTGCCACCGGCGGCGTCTGGCAGATGAACGGGGCGGGGTATCTGCTGGCTGTTCTGTCCGGTGGAGTTACCTCAGGGCTCGGTTATGCTTTGTGGTATCGTGTTTTGCCTCAACTGGCCCCGTCTGTGGCGGCTGTCGTTCAGCTCAGCGTGCCGGTGATTGCAATTCTCGGCGGTGTCGCCTTTCTGGGCGAGGTTGCCGAAACACGGCTGATCATCGGCACCGTGCTTGTATTAGGCGGTATCGCGCTGGCCGTGTTGCGACGTCAAAAGGGCTAGGGCTTTTATCGAAGGCTCATAGGCTTTATCTGGCGGTTATGAAACTTTTGATTGCCCTGTTCTTCTGCCTCGCTCCCGCCGCAGCCAGCGCGAAATGCGTGATCCTCCTGCATGGTCTGGCGCGCACAGAGGCGTCGTTTACCGTGATGGAGCAGCTGTTCAAGGCGCATGACTATATTGTTGTGCGCCACGGGTATCCATCGACCGAAATCGGCATTCCCGAACTGGCAGAGCAAACCATACCGGACGCGCTTGCAGCTTGTGGTGACGACAAGGCCAATGTCGTCGCGCATTCCATGGGGGGTATCCTGTTGCGCTATTGGTTCAAGGACCATCGGCCTGAAAACCTGGGTCGTGTCGTCATGCTCGGCCCGCCCAATCAGGGCAGCCAGTTGGTCGATGAGCTGAGCGCATGGGAAGTGTTCGGGTATCTGAACGGCCCTGCGGGATTGCAATTGGGCACCGGTCCCGAAGGCATTCCGCGCCGCCTGCCGCCGGTGGATTTTGAACTGGGGGTGATTGCGGGCGAGAACTCGCTCAACCCGCTGTTTTCGTCGCTGATCGACGGGCGGGATGACGGCAAGGTTTCGATTGAAACCACCAAGGTCGAAGGGATGGCCGATCACATTGTTCTGCCTGTGACCCACACCTTCATGATGAACAACCCGCGCGTTATGGCGCAGGCACTGCATTTTATCGAATTTGGTCAATTCGATCCAAAGATCACCTGGCTCGACGGCGTGATGGAGATAATCGACGAGATCTGCATCGGGCAGGACTGTTCGGAACCTGACTCGGAGCCCACACGATGACCGCACTGGACCTGACAATGACCGGCGCAGAGGTCCTGTTGCCGGGGGATGGTCTGTCGCGCTACGATCTTTCGATAGCGGACGGCGTTGTTAAGCATGATCCGACCGGGCGCAGGATTGATCTGACCGGTTATCTTGTCCTGCCCGGTATCGTCGATCTGCACGGGGACGGGTTCGAACGCCACATCGCCCCTCGGCGCGGCGCGATGAAGCAGATGAACGAAGGTATTCTGGCAGTCGAGGCCGAACTGGCCGCCAATGGCATCACCACCGCTGTGCTGGCCCAGTTCTACAGTTGGGAAGGTGGCGTGCGCGGCCCGGAGTTTGCCGCGCAGGTGTTTCGGGCAATCGCTGCGGTCAAGGACAGCGCAGTCACGGATCTGATCCCGCAATTGCGGTTCGAGACCAACATGCTTGAGGATTATGCCGGTCTGGCGCGGCGTATCGCCGAATGGCAGGTGCCCTATGTGGTGTTCAATGATCACCTGCCGCATGATCGTTTGGCGCAGGGCAAAAAGCCTCCGCGCCTGACCGGGCAAGCGTTGAAGGCCGGGCGCAATCCGGATGCGCATTTTGAGATGCTGCTTGGCATGCATGCCCGTAGGAACGAAGTGCCTGCCGCCGTCGAAGCACTCAGCGCCACACTTGTCGAAATGGGTGTGCGTCTGGGCAGCCATGATGACGCAACCGCCGAGACGCGGGCATGGTGGCGCGACCGGGGCGTGCGCATTGCCGAATTCCCCGAAACGCTTGAGGCTGCCGAGGCCGCGCGTTCCGCCGAGGATCACGTTATCCTCGGATCTCCCAACGTTGTGCGGGGTGGGTCGCACAAGGGGAATGCCAGCGCGGTTGAACTGATTGCCATGGGGCTTTGTGATGCGTTGGCCTCGGATTACCACTATCCCAGCCCGCGCCGCGCGGCGTTGATGCTGGCCAAAACCGGTCTGCTGGATTTGGCCGGTGCCTGGGCGCTGATCTCGTCCGGCCCCGCGCGGGTACTGGACATGCAGGACCGGGGCACGCTCGCGCCGGGAAGACGCGCGGACCTGGTCATCCTGGATGCGGATACCCATCGCGTCGCGGCCACCTTGGCCGGTGGGCGCATCAGCTATATGTCGGGTGATGTCGCCGCGCGCTTCGTGAACTGAAGCGCGCCGCATATTCACGTTTCGTCAACGTTTGATGCGGTTGAAATGCCCCATCTTGCGACCCGCCTTGACTTCGGCCTTGCCGTAGAGATGCAGCGCCACATCCCGCTCGCGGGCCAGCTCAGGTACACGGTCCATGTCGTCGCCGATCAGGTTTTCCATCACCACATCGGAATGGCGCTGTCCGTCCCCCAATGGCCAGCCTGCCACGGCGCGGATATGCTGTTCGAACTGATCGACAGCGCAGCCGTTCTGCGTCCAGTGGCCCGAATTGTGGACCCGCGGCGCGATTTCGTTCACGATCAGACCGCCGGGCGTCACGAACAGCTCAACGCCCATCACGCCGACGTATTCGAGTGCGTTCAGGATGTTTGCTGCGAGCAGGATTGCGTCTGTGCGCTGGGCGGGAGACAGGCGGGCAGGGATGGTGGTGGTGCGCAAGATGCCATCGCGGTGCACATTCTCACCCGGATCGAAACAGGCGACCTGACCGTCCAGACCGCGGGCCGCGATGATCGACACCTCGTGCGAGAAATCCACGAACCCTTCCAGAATAGCTGGTGCACCGGCCATATCGGCCAGAGCGGCCTCGGCATCCTCAGGGCTGCGCAGCCGGGCCTGCCCCTTGCCGTCATAGCCGAAGCGACGGGTTTTCAGGATGGCGGGCGTTCCGATCTGCTCGATCGCCGCATTCAGGCTGGTCAGGTCGGCAATATCCGCAAACGGGGCCGTCTTCAGTCCCAGCTCTTGCAGAAATGCCTTCTCGGTCAACCTGTCCTGGCTGACCCGCAATGCCTCGCGCCCGGGGCGGATCGGGCGGTGCGCTTCCAGAATGTCCAGCGCTTCGGTCGGGATGTTCTCGAACTCATAGGTGATGACATCGACCGCAACGGCAAAGGCTTTCAGCGCGTTTGCATCGTCGTAAGCCGCGGTGGTGACGCGATCCGCAACCTGCCCGGCCGGCGCGTTTGCACCCGGTTCGTAGATATGGCTGACAAAACCCAGTCTGGCGGCTGCCACAGACAGCATCCGGCCTAGCTGACCGCCCCCCAGAATCCCGATCACTGCACCTTGGGCGAGCATTTCCGCCATCTTCAACTCTCCAAACGTTTGCCAATAGCGCTAAGCGCGGAACGCAGCGCCTCGTGCGCGCCCTGATCATTCAGGGCGTCCGTCATTTGCAGGCTCAGCGTGTCCTCTGTCGCCAGGGCGTCACGCTCTTGCGCCAACCGCCCGGCGGTGCCTTTTTCCATCGAGGCCAGAAAGCCCGCCATTAACTGCGTTGTATAGAACTCGGCCCCGTCCGTATCCCCGGTTGCGTCACCCAGCCATTTGGCACCGGTGACCATCAGGTCCAGAATGCCGGGAACCATGGCACAAATGGCGAAATGCGCGTTCAGCGCGGCTTCATCCGCAACCTTGACCACAGGGTTCTCGGGCTCAAACAGATCGGCCAGCAGGCGATCATTGCCAAAAGCTGCCATCGGGCAGCCGCCGGTTTCCAGAAAGCCCAGCGGGATGGTCTGCACGAAATCCGACGCAGGGGCGCAAAGCGCGGCCAGTTGCTCGGTGGGCACCGACGCCATGACGGAAACGATCTGCTGATCGGCACGAAAGATCAGCGGGTCCAGAACGTCGGCCGCAATATGCGGGCGCAGGCACAGGAACACGATGTCCGAGGTGTCAATCACGGTCTGAGGTGCAGCGACGGTTGCGCCCAGTTCCGCCTTCAAGGCAGATGAAACTGTGGCGTTGCGCTCGGTCACGCTGATCTGGTGCTCTTTGGCGGCCATCAGTCGCGCGATCGGCGCGGCGATATGGCCGGTGCCGATAAATCCGATCCGGCTCATCCCTGCGGTTCCTGGGGGATCGACGCTGACAGCGCGTCACGCCAGTTGTCCAGCCGTTCGGCCAAAGCATCATCCTGCAATGCCAGGATGCCCGCTGCCATCAGACCGGCATTGGCCCCGCCGGCGGACCCGATCGCCATGGTCGCCACCGGGAACCCCTTGGGCATCTGCACGATGGAATACAGAGAATCCACGCCCGACAAGGCGCGGGTCTGCACCGGGACGCCAATGACTGGTACCCGCGTTTTCGACGCCATCATACCCGGAAGATGCGCCGCCCCGCCAGCACCTGCAATGATCACCTGCAATCCACGCGAGACTGCGGTCTTGCCATAGTCCCACAACCGGTCCGGCGTGCGGTGGGCCGATACGATACGCGCTTCGTAGGCGACGCCCAGTTCGTCCAGAATATCTGCGGCTTCCTTCATCGTGGGCCAGTCCGACTGGCTGCCCATAATGATCCCCACTTTCACATCGCTCATCCGCATACGTCCCCGCGCTCAGAAAGAGCGCGCACTATAGCCAAATCCGGTTGACTGGCAATGCGGTACAGGGCCGTTCAGGCGATGATATCGGGGGTCAGGCGGTCTTCGATCAGCCGGATGATGTCTTTCAGGCGCAATTTCTCTTTTTTCAGGCGCCGTAAGGTCAGTTGATCGGCCGTTCCCTTTTCATGCAACGCTTCGATCGCCTCGTCCAGATCGCGGTGCTGTCGGCGGAAAACCTCAAGCTCAACACGCAATACTTCATCTGTTTTCATCGAAAGATCGGTAGGCGCATTCATTGGCGACTCGAGTTAGTTGTGGTGCTTGGCCAACAAGATAGTGTGTCAGACGTTATCGCGCCAGACCTTGTGGACATCCTGGTTTCTTCCCATATTCTATTGCAGGCGGTTGCCAGAACGGGGCCGCACACCACGTCGCTTTGACAATGAAGGACGAAAATACGTGTCGAAACTCACTCTTGGCTCATACCCGCATCTATTGGGGTTCGAGCAGTTGGAACGCCTTCTGGAACGGTCTGCAAAGGCCGGAAATGAAGGGTACCCGCCTTATAACATCGAACAGACCTCGGATTTCTCCTATCGCATCACTCTTGCGGTGGCCGGGTTTGCCGAAGAGGATCTGTCAATCACGATCGAGGATCGCCAGTTGGTGATCAGGGGCCGTCAGCGCGACGACAGCGAGGGGCGCATATTCCTGCACCGTGGCATCGCGGCGCGTCAGTTCCAGCGCATGTTCGTGCTGGCTGACGGTGTCGAAGTGGGCGAGGCGATCATGGAAAACGGTCTGCTGCACGTGGATCTGACCCGCGCCGTGCCGGAAACCGTGGTTCAGACGATCAACATACGGAAGGGGTAAGAGCAATGAATACACCGATTGAAATCAACACCGAAGGCAACCGTATTGTCTATGTCAAAACGGTTGAAGTATCTGAATTGCCTCGGGAAGTTCGTGAACAGGCAGGCGATCTGGATCAGCTTTACGCCGTCCACGATTCCGACGGGCAGCAACTGGCGCTGGTCGCAGACCGCAAGCTGGCCTTTGTGCTGGCGCGAGAACATGATCTGTCTCCGGTGGCCGTTCACTAGGCGACCGAAAACTCTGCTGAAACGAAGTGGCATTTTCTTTTAATGCGGTGATCTTGCCGCACATGCAAAGGCAGGAGCGGCATCATGGGCTGGTTTGACTTTGACTGGGTGGACGCCTTCAGTGATCGCGCATTTGGTGGCAACGGATGTGCTGTAGTCCACGAAGGTGCGCGCCTTACGGAAGAAGTCTGCATGGCCTATGTGCGCGAAACCTCTCTGGTCGAATGCACCTTTACCGGCCCGTCCGAGGTGGCCGACATCCGCGTCCGTTATTTTCTGGCCAGCCGCGAAATCCCCTTCGCGGGGCATCCGACTATCGCCACTGTCGCGGCGATGCGATCCCGCGGCATGATCTCGGGCGACAGTCTGACGCTGGAAACCGGTGCGGGTCTGGTCTCGATCCGGTTGCAGGGTGAACAGATCGAAATGACTCAGGTCGCACCGCAATTCGGTGCACTCGTCCCCGCGGAACTGGTGGCGGGAGCGGTCAGCCTGCCACAGGAAGCCATCATTTCGCCGCCTCAGATGGTATCAACCGGCTTGCCGTTCTGCATCACCGTTCTGCGGGATCATACGGCATTGCGGGCCGCTCAACTGGTTGAAGGCCCATTGCGCAAAGTGGCTGAAGCTGCGGGTTATTCCGGCTCGGATATGGCCGAACCGTTTCTTGTCACGCTGCAAGGGGCAACCGATGAGGGGGATACGTTTTCGCGCCTTCTTCTGGCTCCGCCCAGCCCGCCTGAAGATCCGTTTACCGGGTCTGCCACCGGTGCGATGGCCGCCTATTTGTGGAAACACGGATTGATGAAAAAGGAAAGCTTCATCGCCGAGCAGGGTCACGATATGGGCCGCCCCGGGAAGGCCATCGTCACGCGTGTCGGCCCGCCTGATGCGATGACGGGCATCAAGGTGTCCGGTCAGGGGTATGTTCTGATGCGCGGGCAGGTTGACCTGCCGGAAACGCCGATAAAATGAGCAAACGCTAACCGAGGGCTGCCCCCGGTATTCTGGCCGAAGGCGGCGGGTTGCATCCAGCCCAGCCGTCATCTGGGTCCAC